>DATKLH010000599.1:0-2878 GCA_035542515.1 Casimicrobiaceae bacterium | reverse complement strand
GATCTCGATGGGGTGCTTCTTGCCGTCTTCGTAGTGGGCACGCAGGATGTTCCGCCCGATGCGGCCGTACCCGTTGATCGCAACCTTGATCGTCATACTCGAAACTCCTTTGCCATGAGCCGCTGCGCCGGCGAACGCGCTGGCTGGCGTGCGCCGACGGTGAACTTGGATGCTACCTGTTCAATGCAACTGCGCCGTCTCGGAAGCCGACGCGAGTGTGTCGAGGTCGCGGAAGCCGTAGCCGGCCTCGACGAGGTCCATGCCATCCCATTGGAACGGCTGCTCCACCAAAAGCTCCCCGCCGAGCGCTTCGTAGAAGCGACGCGCGGCGCGATTGCCCGCAATCACCCACACTACGAGACTCGAGGCGCCGTTTGCATGCTGCGCAGCAGCGACAGCCGCGACGAGCCGTCGTCCCAGTCCCTGCCGCTGCCGATCGGCACGCAAATACACAGCGGACAGCTCGGCATCGTAACCGAGCGGACCCGGCTCGCGCGGATTCCCCGCCGCGAAGCCCGCCAGGCCCTGCTCGTCCTCGGCAACGAACACGCTGGTTCGGTTTGGCGGCGCGTTCAATACACGGTCCCAGATCGCGACGCTGTCGGCGAGCTGCATGCCATCGAGGTACGCGTCCGGAATCATGCCGCGATAGGTCGTGCGCCACGCATCGATCCGCAGACGCGCGATGGCGGTCGCGTCGGCCGGGGTCGCAGGACGGATCACGTCGCTCATCGCGTGGCCGCTTTGCACACCCCGCGGACGACATCGGCCACATGGTCGGCGGTGAAACCGAAATGCTTGAACAACACGCCTGCCGGCGCCGATTCGCCGTAGCGGTCGATGCCGATCACGGCGCCATTGCCATCCGCGGCGCCGACGTATTTGTGCCAGTAATCGGTGACCCCTGCTTCCACGGCAATGCGCGGCACGTCACGCGGCAGCACGCGGCCGCGGTAATCGGCGTCCTGACGATCGAACACGTGCGTGCATGGCATCGACACCACGCGCACGGCGATGCCTTCCGCGGCGAGCGTGTCGCGCGCGCCGAGCGCGAGCGCGACCTCGGAACCGGTTGCGATCACCACCGCGCGATGACCCCGGATGTCGCCGGGGAAATCCGCGAGGATGTATCCGCCGCGTTCGATGTTGGCGATCTGCGCGTCGTCCCGCTTGAGGAACGGCACCGCTTGCCGCGTCAGCAGCAGCGACGTCGGTCCGTCCGCGCGCAAAAGCGCCTGAGTCCACGCCACCGCGGTTTCGACAGTATCGGCCGGTCGCCACAAGTGAAGGTTGGGGATCAGGCGCAGGCTCGCGGCATGCTCGATCGATTGGTGCGTGGGTCCATCTTCGCCGAGGCCGATCGAGTCGTGCGTGAACACCTGGATGGTGCGCAGCTTCATCAGCGCGGACATGCGCAGGGCGTTGCGCATGTAGTCCGAGAACGTGAGGAAGGTCCCGTAATAGGGGATGAAGCCGCCGTGCAGCGCGAGCCCGTTGGCGATCGCAGCCATGGCGAACTCGCGCACGCCGTAGTTGACGTAGTTGCCCGCGCGTTCGCGCAACACCGCCGTGCTTCCCGACCAGTTGGTGAACACCGATCCGGTCAGATCCGCCGACCCGCCGATCATCTCGGGCAGCACCGCGGCGAGCGCTTCGATCGCCTGTTGCGAGGCCTTGCGCGTCGCGATCGCCTCGCCCTTCGCGTTCGCGCGCTCGACGAGCGCCTTCGCAACCCGCGCGAGCTCGTCGGGCAACTCGCCGTTCATGCGCCTCTCGAAATCCGCGGCGAGATCCGGATGCGCCTGAGCATACTTCGCGAAACGCGCATCCCATTCGCGCTCGCGCAGCGCGCCTCGTTCGCGCGCGCTCCACGCGGCGTAAACCTCGTCGGGAACGACGAAGGCCGGATGCTGCCAGCCGATCGCACTACGCGTCGCCGCGACTTCCTTCTCGCCCAGCGCCGCACCATGCGTATCGGCGGTGCCTGCCTTGTTCGGTGAGCCTTTGCCGATGACCGTCTTGCAGCAGATCAACGACGGGCGATCGGTCATCTGCCGCGCGGCTTCGATCGCCTCGCGCACTGCGCGCACGTCGTGGCCGTCGACCTCGGGGATGACGTGCCAGTTGTACGCCGCGAAGCGCGTGGGCGTGTCGTCGGTGAACCAGCCGCGCGTCTCGCCGTCGATCGAGATGCCGTTGTCGTCGTACAGCACGATCAGCTTGCCCAGGCCGAGCGTGCCGGCGAGCGAGCAGGCTTCGTGCGAAATGCCTTCCATCATGCAGCCGTCGCCGGCGAACACGTAGGTGTAGTGATCGACGATCGCGTGACCGGGCCGGTTGAAGTGCGCGGCGAGCAGCTTTTCGGCGAGCGCCATACCCACGCCGTTCGCGAGCCCCTGTCCCAGCGGCCCGGTGGTCGTCTCGACGCCAGGCGTTGGCCCCACCTCGGGATGTCCGGGCGTCTTCGACCCGAGCTGGCGGAACCGCCGCAACTCGTCGATCGGCAGGTCGTATCCGCTGAGATGCAGCAGAGCGTACTGCAGCATCGACCCGTGACCGTTGGAGAGCACGAACCGGTCGCGATCGAACCAGCGCGGATTGGCCGGATTGTGCGACAACGGACCGGTCCACAGCGCGACGGCGATTTCCGCCATGCCCATGGGCATGCCGGGATGTCCCGATTTTGCCGCTTCGACGGCGTCCATCGCGAGCGCACGAATCGCGTTGGCGAGTTCGCTTTCGGAAATCCGCGAAGAGGCGATCGAGGCTCGGGAAACGGCGGCGTCTGGAGACATGGATATGCAGGAATGCGAAGCCGCCAAACCGGTTGGTGCGGCGCAGAAGAATTGAAAATTATCGCTGGTGCGCCGAGTTTGTG
>DATKLH010000598.1:0-14928 GCA_035542515.1 Casimicrobiaceae bacterium | reverse complement strand
GGCGATGAGCGCGCGTTGTTGCATTCCGCCGCTCAGTTGATGCGGATATGCTCGTGCGAGCTCGGCGGCATTGGGAAGCCCGACTTCGGCGAGCGCAGCAACGGCTTGCCGCAGAGCATCCGCGTGCTTCAGGCGACGATGGACGACGAGCGGTTCGGCAACCTGCTCGCCGATCGTGATCGAAGGATTCAGCGAGGTGAAGGGGTCCTGGAACACGATGCTCAGCTCGCTGCCGCGCAGGTCCTGCCACGCCGCGGCCGGCAACGACCGCAGATCGCGACCGTTGAACCTGATCGTCCCGCTCTCGATCGTGGCTTCGCGCGCGAGCAGCCCCATCGCGGCCAAGGCGACGGTGCTCTTGCCCGATCCGGATTCGCCGACGAGCGCCAGCGTTTCGCTCGCGCCTACGCAAAACGAAACATCGCGCAGCGCGCTGAGACGCGCGGATCGCGTCGCGTAACCGACCGACAGGCCGCGCACGTCGAGTACCGGCGCCGTGGAAATCGCCGAGGTCGTCACGCGCGCGACAACCTCATGCGTGGATCGAGGACTTCGCGCAACCCGTCGCCGAGCAGGTTCACGGCGATGACCGTGATGCACATCAGGAGTCCGGGCGCCAGCGTGATCCACGGCGCTTTTTCGATGAACGCGCGCGCTTCGCTGATCATCAGTCCCCAGTCCGAGCTCGGCGGCTGTGCGCCCAGGCCGAGGAAGCTGAGTGCGGCGCCGAGCAGGATGGCGAAGGTGACACGCAGGCTGCCTTCCACTGCAATGGGCGGCCATGCGTTGGGCAGGATTTCTGCCCACAGGATACGCAGCGCGGAATCGCCGCGCGCCTGTGCGGCGAGTATGAATTCCTCCTGCGCGATCTCGAGCGTGACGCTGCGTGCAAGGCGCACGATCGAGGGCACGTAGACGATGCCCACGGCGAGCATCGCCTTCCACAATGCGGGCGCGGTGACCGCAAGCACGAGCAGGCCGAGCAGGATCGGCGGGAACGACATGAGGACATCCATGGCGCGCATGATCGTCTCGTCGATGCGACCGCGCCGATAGCCCGCCATGAGGCCGAGCGGCACGCCGACCAGCAGGCTCAACGCAGTGGCGCCGAACCCCATCAGCAGCGTGGGACGCGCCCCGATGAGCGTGCGGCTCAGCACGTCGCGCCCGTACTCGTCGGTACCGAACCAGTGCTCCAGGCTCGGAGGCTTGAGCCGGGAGAGGATGCTCATCTCGTCGTATGGATAGGGCGCGATGAGCGGTGCGATCGCTGCGACGACGACG
This sequence comes from Casimicrobiaceae bacterium, assembly GCA_035542515.1. Taxonomy (GTDB): domain Bacteria; phylum Pseudomonadota; class Gammaproteobacteria; order Burkholderiales; family Casimicrobiaceae; genus VBCG01. The sequence continues at coordinate 13,644 of DATKLH010000598.1, read as the reverse complement.
ATGGCGAGCAGCACCAGCGCACCGACCACCAGCGTCGGGCGAATTCGACTGCGATGTCGCGGGCGCGACGACATGACCCCGTCAGCTGCGAGCTCCGCCATAACGGATCCTGGGGTTGAAGTAGGCGTACAGGAGGTCGGCTGCGAGGTTGGCGAAGCAGTAGATCGCTGCGATCACCAGGATGCTCGCCTGGATGAGCGGCAGGTCGCGTCGTTCGATCGCGAACAGCAGCAGGCGGCCGAGCCCCGGGTACGAGAATACCGTTTCGACGACGACGATCCCGCCGATCAGCCAGCCGATGTCGATCGCCAGCACGGTGATGGTCGGAACCAGCGCGTTGCGAAGCGCGTGGCGCACGATGATCGAGCGCTCCGGAACGCCCTTGGCCCGCGCGTAGAGCACGTACGGGCTGCGCAAGGCCTCGAGCATGCTCGAGCGCGTCATGCGCGACACGTGCGCAATCAGCGCGAAGGTGAGCGTCGCGGCGGGGAGGACGAGATGCTTGATCGCCGTATCCAGGCTCGCCGACGGGTCGGCCGCGCCACCGGAGGGCAGCAGCCCGAAATAACCGGCGAACACCAGAATCAGCACGATGCCCCAGAAGAACTCGGGGACGGATATGCCAAGAAAGGTGAACACCGAGATCGCGTGATCGACAGCCGTGTTGTGGCGTATGGCCGCGATCAGGCCGAGCGCGATGCCCAGCACCGTCACGAGCACGAACGACACGACAGCCAGTCGCGCGGAATTGCCGATCGCATCGCGCAACATGGGGCCGATCGGGCGTTCCATGATCAGCGACTGACCGAGATCGCCGGCAAGGACATGGCGCGCCCAGCGCAGGTACTGCGTCGGCCATGGGTCGTTCAAGCGGAGCTTCGCCTCGATGGCCGCGATGACGTCGGGCGTCGCGAACTGCCCGGCGATCATGCGCGCGACGTTGCCCGGCATGATCTGTGTGATCGCGAAGATCAGGATCGAGATGATGACCAGGATCAACCCGATCCACGCCACGCGGCGCGCGATGTAGAAGCCCATGCTAACGATTCAGTTGCAGTTCGGGGTGATCGCCGGCGGAGGCTCGCAGCACATTCCCAATCCGTCGTCCCGGCGAAGGCCGGGACCCAGCGACTTTCGCCGCTTCACTGCCGCCGTTGCAAAAGCCCCTGGATTCCGGCGGAGTTTACCCCCGCGCAAGCGGGGGCCGGAATGACGAAGGCCGTTACTGCACGCTCACCCTGCGCAAATCGAGCCACATCATCGGGCTGGAGTGGAAGTTCTTCACGTTCTTGCGATATGCGTTCATGTGGTTGATGACGTACGGGATGACGCCGGGTGGATCCTCGAGCGCGAGCTGCTGGAACTTCACGTAGAAGCTCTTCTGTTCCGCTTCGGTGCGCGCTGCGCGCGCCCCTTCGAGCAGCTTGTCCATGTCCGCGTTCTTGTAGTTCCACAGCGTCGTGTTCCACGAGCCGGTCGAGTGGTACCAGGGGTAGATCGAGGCATCGATGGTCGGCCGGCTGTAGAAGCCGTCGACGTAGAAGCCTTGCTTGCCCTCGACCTCGCCGATGAACTTGTCCCAGGGCACGCGCTGGATGTCGACCTTGATGTTGAGCGGCTTCAGCATTTCGCGCGTGGCAAGACCGATGCGCTCACGGGTCGGCCGGCCGACCGGGGTGAACATCGTGACCGAGAACCCGTCCGGATAGCCAGCCTCGGCGAGCAGCTTCTTCGCTTTCGCGATGTCGGGTTTGTCGTTCTTGATGTCGTTGTTGTAGTACGGATGCCCCGGGGGGATCATCGTGTGGGTCGGCGTCCCGTAGCCGAACAGCGCGACCTCGACCATCTGCTTCTTGTCGATGGCCAGCTCGACCGCGTGGCGCACCTTGGGATTGTCGAACGGCTTGTGCGCGCCGTTCATGATGATGCCGTCCCATGTGGACGTCGGCACCGAGTCGATGACGATGTTGGGGTTCTTCTTGAACTGGTCGATCGATTCGAGCGGCAGGTTCCAGACCAGGTCGACTTCGCCCGATTCCAGCGCAGCGGCCTGCGCCGCGCTTTCCGGCATGATCCTCATGATCACGTGGTCGAGCACCGGCACGCCCTTCACGTAATAGTCGGGGAATTTCTCGAGCTCGACGCGATCACCGGGCACGAAGGCCTTGACCTTGAACGGCCCCGAGCCGATCGGCGCCTTGGCGAGAGTGTCGAGATGATCGCGCGGCACGATGCGCGCCTGGCGATCGCTGAAGATATCGGCAAGACCCGCGTAGGGTGCCTTCAAGTGAAAGCGAACCGTGTGCGGATCGACAGCCTCCATCCCGTCGATCAGCTCGAAGTTCACGCGCGTGACCGAGCCGGTCGCCTTGTCCTGGATGCGCTTGACCGTCTCGATGACGTCCTGCGCGTCGACTTCGCGACCGTCGTGGAATTTCACGCCCTTGCGCAGGTAGAACGTCCAGGTCTTGAGATCGTCGCTCGAAGTCCACCGCTCGGCGATGTCGGGCTTCACGTGGCCGTCCGGCCCGATCTCGGTGAGTCCGCTGAACACGAGGAAGTTCACGATGTACTCCTCGCCGATCTTGGTCTTCGCCGGGTCGAGGGTATTCAGGTTCGAGGGAACCGCGATCTTGATCGTTCCCGCCGCGAGTGCGGGCAGGCTCGAGCCCAGGCAAGCCAGCGCGACCACGATCACAGTGCTGATGATTCGCCGCATGTCGCTTCCTCCTCTGACGGATCGATACAAAAAAGCGTTCGCGGCTCCGCTGCCTGCCGTGGCGGCGGGTCGCGCCCAATGCATGGAGATTGAAATCACGTCAACGCCCCCCGACAACGGCACCCAACGGCGGGCGTCATGGATTCGGCTCTCGGCGGCTTGCGGTGCTGTTAGCGCGGCTCGTCGAAGATCGCGCCGAGGAACTCCGCGATCATCGTGGTGGTGAGCAGGCAGGTCTGGCCGTGATGATCGAGGAACGGGTTCACCTCGACCACGTCGAATCCGACCACCTTGCCCTTGGTTGCGACGCCCTGCAACAGCTCGCGCACTTCGTGATAGAGCAGTCCATCGACCGTGGGAGATCCGGTTCCCGGCGCGATCGATGGATCGAGCCCGTCGATGTCGATGGACACGTAGATGTTGTTCATGCTCGGCATGCGATCGAGGATCGCGCGGGTGCCGAGGTCGCGGATCGCCTGCCGTGTGAAGATCCGCGCGCCGCGTTGCGTCGCGTCGTTGTAGTCGCCTTCGCGCGAGCGCAGATCGCGGATGCCGAGGTGGGTCATGTGCCGCACGAACGACAGCTCGCTGATCCGCCGGAACGGACTGCCGTTGGCGAACTTGATGCCGTCGACGTGATCGATCCAGTCCAGGTGCGCGTCGAAGTGCACGATATCGAGCGGCGCGAAGCGCTCGAACGCGCGCACCAGCGGATAGGTCACCGAATGATCGCCGCCGAGCATCACCGGGAGAGCCTTGCGGTCGAGGATCGCCGATACGCTGTCGGTCATCAGGCGCATGTTGCGCTCGATATCGTAGTAGGCGACGTCGACATCGCCGCAATCGACGATGCGCGTGTTCTGCAGCTTGCGCTTCTTGGTGTTGATGTCCCAGTAGCCGGCACCGCCTTTCCACGAGCCCCAGCCGCTGTAGCGCACGGAGTAGGTGCGAATGTCGCGCGGCCCGAAGCGGGTGCCCGGCCGGAACCCGATGCCGCCGTCGTAGGGCACGCCCAGCACCGCGACATCGGCATCGATCTTCGAGAAATCCTCGCACACCGGCGACTTCATGAAGCTGACGAGTCCCACGCTCGGCAGATTCGCCTCGTAACGCTGCATTGCTCCTCCTCATCCGTGCCAATCGTTTCGGGCCGATTGTCTGCCTGCGAGGGGCGGTTGGCAAATCTCGCTGGGCGGAATTTTCGCGCGAGGCCCGCCGGGTGCATGCACTGAACCTGCACGACTCGCGCATTCGCACGCGACTTGATGCTGGCGTGGCGTTCGATCACGGTTCGACGAACCGAGCGAGCACGCGCATGCGGTTGGGTCGAGCCGCGAATGCTGAAACCTTGCCCGTTGCCTGCACGAGCACCACGACCATCGATCACGACGATCGAAATCGGTGCCTGGGCGGAGCGTTGCCCGCCCTGGCGAGCGCTCTCACTCGAGCTTGATGTTCGACTGCTTGATCAGCCGCGAGTATTTGTCGAGCTGATTGCGCGTCGCGACGCCAAGCTCCTCCGCCGAGCTTCCACGCACCGTCAGGCCCTGTGCGTCGAGCTTCTGTCGCACGTCGCTGTCGCCGAGCGCCTTGACGATCTCGGCATTGAGTCGCGCAATCACGTCCTTGGGCGTTCCGGCGGGTGCCATGACGGTGAACCACGAGTCGAACGTGAAACCCGGCAAGCCGGATTCGGACACCGTGGGAACCTCGGCGAACTGCGGCAGGCGCTTTGGCGTGGTGACCGCGATCAGCCGCAGCTTGCCGCCTCGAACCAGCGACGCGACGGTGGCGAGCCCTTGGAAACCGACTTCCACTTGACCGCCCGCGATGTCGATCGCCGCTTGCGTCGCGCCCTTGTATGGAACGTGCGTCAGCTTGATGCCGGCCGTGGACGCGAACAATTCCATCGCCATGTGCTGCGGGCTGCCGTTGCCGCCCGATCCGTAGAAGATCTTGCCCGGGTTCGCCTTGGCCGCTGCGATGAGGTCCGCGGCGGTCTTGTAGGGCGAATTGTTGTTGACGACCAGTCCCCATTCGACGGTCGCGACCAGCGAGACGGGCTCGAAGTCCTTGAGGATGTCCCAGGGCATTTTCGGGTAGAGGTTCGGCAGCATGGTCATGATGCTGTCGTTGAAGCCGCCGATGGTGTATCCGTCGGGCGACGCCTTGGCGACGCGCTCGGCGCCGATCAAACCCGATGCGCCGGGCTGGTTCTCGATCGCGATCGGCTGGCCCATGTTCTGCGACATGCGTTCGGCGACGATGCGTGCCGCGTTGTCCACGGCACTCGCGGCAGCGAGCGGAATGATCATGTGAATCGGTCGGTTGGGATAGTTCGATTGCGCGGACGCGGTGTGCGCGAAGCTGCACAGCGCAAGCAGGACGACCAGGCGGGACACCATGCGCATGAGATCACCTCGTTGTGCGGAGTCGCGGTATGCGTAGCTGGTCGGCGAGCTCGTCGAGCTTTTCCACCAGTGCCGGCGCGAGCGGGATGCCTTCGCGCTCGTAGTCGAGTCGCTTGGCGTGACTTTGCTCGCCCGGCAGCCAGATGCGATCGACGCCGGGCAGACGATGGGAATTGCGCAGCGAGCGGACCAGGTCGTCGACCTTGCGCTTGAACGGTTCGACCTCGCCGAAGGCTTCGATCGAGATCGCAACGATCGCCTGTCCGGTGTTGGTCGGCGTGACGTCGTCGGCGTTGAAGTCGATGGTGTCGGGGCCGTTCGCCGCGCCATTGAGCGTGCCGGCCAGCAATCCGAAAATCAGCGCAAGCCCGTAGCCCTTGTAGCCGCCGATCGGAAGCAGGAAGCCTTCGTTGGCGCGCGACGCGTCGGTGAGCGGCTTGCCCTCGCGATCCATCATCCATCCTTCGGGCATCGGCTCGCCACGCTGTGCCTTGGTCTTGACCTTGCCGTACGCAGCGACGGTGGTTGCCATGTCGAGCACGATAGGCGCTTCGTCGAGCGCGGGAACGGCCGCCGCGATCGGATTGGTCGACAGCAGCAGATCGATGCCGCCCCATGGCGGAAGATGATTGGCGTTTCCGACCGCGAGATACAAACCGATCATGTCGTGCGCGAGCGGCATTCGTGCGTAAAGCGACGCCGGGCCGGCATGATTGCTGTGGTGAACGCCGACCCATGCGACACCTGCGCGCTGCGCTTTGGCGATGGCGGTCTGCGCGGCAAACTTCATGACCAGATGGCCCATGCCGTTGTCGCCATCGATCAGCGCCATGCCATCGCGTTCGCGCTCGATGCGCATCCGCGGTTGCAGGTTGATGCCGCCCGCGCGAATGCGGCGCAGGTATTGAGGCAGGCGAAAAACGCCGTGGCCCTCGGCGCCGCCGAGGTCCGCGTCGACCATCAGCTCGGCGACGACCGCGGCGTCCGCGCGCGGAAGCCCCACCGCCTCGAACGCACGCGCGACGAAGCTTCGCAGCAACGCAGCGTCGAATCGTGCCGTAGATGTCATGGGCGGAATCCTGCTCGTACAATCGATGCTGTGCCGACGGCATCCGGTCCCAGGCGCTGCGCGTGGCGCGCGGGATTGTGTCGCTGCCTACGGCAATCGGCAAGCCCGTCGCGCTCTACAACTCGATGCTCGCCGCGCAGATGCAGGAGGCGGCGATGATCATGATGCAGGATTCCGAGATCAACTGGGCGGGCATGCCGCTGACCGGTGTGTTCGAGACGCAGGATGGCGCGATCGTGGTCGTAGGCGCATTCAAGCAGAATCCGCTGCGCGACATCTGTCGCGCCCTCGAGATCGACGACCTGTCTGCCGATCCGCGTTATGCGACGCTGAACGGACAGTTCGAGCACAAGCGCGAGCTGCAGGCGATGTTTCGCGAGCGTTACCGTACCAACACGAGCGCTCACTGGCTCGCCCGCCTCGAGGCGCAGGACTTGCTGTGCGCCCCGGTGAAGACGTTGCGTCAGGCGCTTGCCGATCCGCAGACGGCGCACAACCGGATGGTGCTGGAAGCCGACGACGGCGAGCAGGCGATGCGCGTCATCGGCAGTCCGATCGCCATGTCGGCTGCGCCGGTGACGATGCGACAAACCCCGCCGCGCCTGGGCCAGCACACCGAGGAAGTTCTCGCCGAAGCAAGGGCTCAGGAGGCGCCGACACGCTCATGAGCAACGTCGTCTTCGACCTTCGCGATGGCATCGCGCGCGTGACCATCGATCGCCCGGCGTCGATGAATGCGATCGATCGCGCGACCGAGCAGGAGCTCGAGAGGATCTGGTCCGCGATCGAATCCGATCGCACGGTTCGCGCAGTGGTGCTGACCGGCGCAGGCGAGCGCGCGTTTTGTGCCGGCGCCGACATGAAGGCGCCGGGCGCGGTGACCGGCCTTCAGTATTGGGCGCTGGCGCGGCCGAACGGCTTCGGCGGCATCGCGCTGCGGGAAACGCTCGACGTTCCGGTCATCGCGCGCGTGAACGGCGTCGCGCTCGGCGGCGGGTTCGAGATGGTGCTCGGTTGCGACATCGTCGTCGCGTGCGAGGACGCTTCGTTCGGGTTGCCCGAGCCGCGCGTGGGGCGGCTCCCGCTCGACGGGGGGATGACGCTGTTGCAGCGTCAGATTCCCTACCGCGCCGCGATGGGCATTCTGCTGACGGGGCGGCGCGTATCGGCGCGCGAAGCGCTGTCGCTGGGCATCGTCAACGAAGTCGTTGCGCGCAAGGATCTCGACGAAGCGGTCGATCGCTGGGCCACCGAGATCGTCGCGTGCGCGCCGCTCGCGATTCGCGCCATCAAGCAGGTCGTGCGGCACACGGCACATCTCACCGCTCGCGAAGCTCAGGCGCAAAAGCTGCCGATCCTGGTGGAAGCGCTCGGCTCCGAAGACAGCGAGGAGGGCGTGCTCGCGTTTCGCGAAAAGCGCGCGCCGGTGTGGAAGGGCCGGTAGTGAATCGGCTCCGCGCGTGCGAGACGCGTCGACCGGTGACGCATCAGGCAGCCGCCATGGGGCTGCGCGTGGGCGCGTGAGCAACGCGGTGTCGCCGGAACCACGCGGCGCTGCCAAAGCGCGCGCCGCATCGCCGGACGAATGGCTATAGGCGAGACAGCGCGCCTTTCGCCGCAATAACGCGGCTTCGCTTGAACACTCCGGCGATCGCTAAGGCGACTCGGCTACCGCCAAGGCAGCAACAGCGTCGTCCCGGCGAATGCCGGGACCCAGCGACTTTTGATCGCGCGACGCCGACCCAGCGAAAGTCCGTGGCCTTCGACGCGTATCAAACGACGACCGCGTTGGCCCGTGCACAATCCATCGCGAGCATGCGCAAACCCGTGGGTGGCCTCAGCGCGGCTTGACGAACCGCAGCGCGAACTTGTCGGTCGGCACGCGCGGCGAATTGGACGAGTCGTCGCGCTTGTCATCGGGATTGCGCAGGAAATCGCCCTCGGCTTCCAGCACGAAGCCCGCGTCGGCCAACTCCTTGCGCACCACCGCTTCGTCGATGCGATGAAGCGTGCGCCCTTCGGAGATTCCGGTACCCGGTCGTCCGGAGTGGTCAACGATTACGAAATGCCCGCCCGGCTTGAGCGCGGCCAACAAGTGCGCATTCATCTTCGCGCGATCGACCGGCAGGTAAGTGATGTCGTGATAGTTGTTCACGAGCGTGATCAGATCGAGCTTGCCGACCTGATCGGGCGGCACCGGATCCTCGAAGGGCCGCTCGACGATGACGAAGTCCGGTTGCGGATGGTCGGCGAGGCGTTTCCTGAGGTTGTCGTTGGGCCGTGGCGTTTGCGCCCAGAGCTTGCCGCTCGGTTCCACGGCCAGCGCGAGAAGCTGCGAGGTGTAACCGCCGCCGGCAGACACGTCCATCACGCTCATGCCGGGCTTCACCTGCGTGAACGGCAGGAACTGCGCCGGCTTGCGCGAGGCGTCGAGCCGGTGGTCGCCATCGGTGCGCAACGGGCTTGCGATCACGGCTTGATAGCGCGCAGCCTGCGCGCTCGGATCTTCGCCGGGCATGTTTGCGCAGCCCAGGAGCCACAGGGGCAACGCCGCCGCACCGATGACGACGAGATGACGCAGGATCCCGCTGTTGCGGGTACGGCAGTGCGCGCGGTGCGGCATGGAGAGGTCCTCGCAGATCGACCGGCGAATGATAACGTTTCACCTCGAGGGCGCGAAACGCGCGCCGTCACTGCGCCGAGTGCGGTGTCGGTCCCAGCTGGTTACGACACTGCGTGAGGTTGCCTCAGTACCCCACGATGAATCGCTGCAACCGCCGCAGGTCGGGCTCGACGCCGATCCCCGGCGTGTCATCGAGCAACGCGCACCCGTCTTCGAGGCGCATCTGGCACACCTCTTCGCGCAGCGGATTGGGGTTCGCATCGACCTCTGCGTAGCTCGCAACGGTGCCATACGCGGCAATGAAATGAAGCGAAGCGGCCAGGCCGACGCCGCCGCCCAGCCAATGCGGACAGCAGACGACGTTGCGCTCGCGTGCATGCGTCGCCACATCGCGACATCGCGTGATCCCGCCCCATTTTCCGATGTCGGGCTGAACGAAGCCCAGCCAGCCCCCTTCGATGGCATCGTCGAACGATTGATGTCCGCGAATGTTCTCACCGGCGGCCAGCGGAATGTCGCTTTGCGCGCTCAGGCGTCGCCACATCTCGGGACGCTCGTCGGCCGGAATCGGTTCTTCGATCCAGTGCGGGCGCAATGGCGCCAGCTCCGCGATGCGTTGCACCGCTTCGTCCGGCGTCCAGGCCTGGTTCGCGTCGGTCATGATCGGCGTTGCGTCATCCAATGCTTCGCGCATGGCGCGCAGGTTCGCGACATCACGCTCGCGACCGAAGCCGACCTTGAGCTTGAACGCGGCAAAGCCTTCCGATCGCTTCTTCGACACCGTCGCGACGACGTCGTCGGGGCCGATGCCGCTCGCGTACACCGCAACGCGCTCATTCTCGCCGCCGAGATGGCGCCACAGCGCAACGCCTGCGCGACGCGCCGCCATGTCCCACAACGCTTGATCGATCGCCGCGGCGATCTGCGCGAACGGGCCCGGCTCACCGCACTGGAGCGCAAGGCGTCGCGTGCGCTGCTCGAGCATCGGCGTGATCACTTCGGGATCACACGTTGCGTTGCGCAGCAGCGGCACGAAGATGCTCCGGACCAGTCGCGCCCGATGCTCGGCGCCGACCTGCGGGAAATTGCAGAAGACTTCGCCCCAGCCCCATGCGCCGTCGCTTGCGATCACGCGCAAGAAAAGCGCGGGGCGATTGGTCATCGCGCCGAAGGCATTCGCCACCGGCACGTCGATCGGCGCGCGCAGCACGTGGCCTTCGATGGCTTCGATCACGGGTTCCATGGTTCTCGCATCGTCACGACGACTGGGCAACCGCCGATGGCAACGTTATCATGCGCGGGCTCCTTTCGATCCGCAGGCGCGCACACCTCATGGCTACAGATACCCGGCAATGCGGCACCGACCCGTTGGATACATCCCGTCGCCTCGCCGAGCGATTCTCGATGCACGGACGCTGTGCGCTGGTGACCGGTGGCAGCGTGAGCATCGGCAGATCGATCGCGCTGGCATTCGCCGATGCAGGTGCGGATGTGGCGCTCCATTATTCGAAGGCAGCCGATGTGGCCTTCGGCAAGCCCGACGCGGCGGAACAGACCGCAGGGCAGATTCGCGAGCGCGGCCGTCGAGCGCTCGTCGTCGAGGCGGACTTCGAGCGTCCCGGCGAAGCCACGCGGACGGTGCGCACCGCGATCGACGCGCTCGGTGCCGTGGACGTGCTCGTGGTCTGCGCGTCGATCCAATATCGCACGCCTTTCGACGAGGTGACCGACGAGCAGATCGAGCGGCAGATCCAGGTCAATTTCCGCGCGACGATCGAGCTGTTGCGGACTGCGCTCCCGCCCATGAAGGAGCGCGGATGGGGACGCGTGCTGACCCTCGGCAGCATCAACCAGACGCGCCCCGAGCCGGTGCTTTCGGTCTACGCCGCGCTCAAGAGCGCGCAGCACAATCTCGCGATCAATCTCGCGCGTCAGTACGCGCCGTTCGGCGTGACCGTCAACAATCTTTCGCCGGGACTCATCGCCACCGAACGCAATGCGTGGCGCCGAGTGGACGCCGCGGACTGGGCTGCGATCGAGCGCGATTCGAGCCCGATGCGGCGCGCAGGCACGCCGGACGAGATGGCGGGCGCCGCGTTGCTGCTGTGCTCGGAGGCTGGCAGCTTCATCACCGGCGCGGACCTGCAGGCGACGGGTGGGCGGCATCTGTAGAACGTAGCGAACCGACCGCCGGGATATCACGTTGCAACACGCGATCGATCATGAGCGTGGACAATCGTTGCGACAATCCGCGCACATCGACGCACAGTGCGTTCAGTCCCCCCGATGTGACCGCGTGGCGCAAGACCGGGCTGCGATCACGTGGTCTCGCGCAGCACCAACTCGTAGCCCAGATCGATCGACTTCACCTTGACGGTCTCGCCCGCCAGGCGCCGACACAGTAGCGACGCCGCACGTCGCCCCATCTCGTAGCGCGGCATGCGCATCGTGCTCAGCGCGGGCACGCATTGCGACGCGATCTCCTGGTCGTCCATGCCGGCGATCGCGATCCGATCCGGAACGGCGATCCGGCGTCGCTGGCATTCGAACAGCGCGCCGATGGCGATCACGTCGCTGGTGCAGAAGAGCGCATCGATATCGCGCCGGCGCGCCAGCAATTCGGCGACACCCGCCGCGCCGCCCCGGTAGCTGAGCTCGACCTCGGCTTCGAGGCGTGTGCGGCCGAGCAGGGCATGATCGCGCAGGGCCGCTACGTACCCGCTGTGCCGGTCCTGCACGCGATCGATGTAGTCGCGGCCCTTCTGCCCGATGTATCCGATGACGCGGCGACCGCCGCGGATCAGCGCATGGGTCATCGCGCGTGCCGCTTCGAAATTGGAGTAGCCGACCACCATGTCGATCGGCGTCGGCGTGAGGTTGCCGGTCTCGACCACGGGAATGTGCGCGGCATCGAGCATGCGTCGAGTTCCGGGCGTGTGCGTGGTGCCGGTGAGGTACATCGCGTCGGGACGGCGCGCGAGGAATGCGGACACCAGCGCTTCCTCTTCCTGTGGCGAGAATCCGCTGTCGGCCAGCAGCAGATGCAGGCCCTCGTGCTCGAGCACCTCGGTCACGCCGCGCACGACTTCGGCGACGATCGAGTGGGTCACGCTGGGAATGACCGCCGCCACGATCCCGGAGCGCTGCGACTTGAGGCTGCGTGCCACGAGATTGGGAACGTAGCCGACCTTCTCGATCGCCGCGAGCACTCGTGCCCGCGTGTCGTCGGCGACCTTGTCCGGCTCGCGCAAGACGCGCGACACGGTGATCACCGAAACCTTCGCCAGCCGAGCGATATCCTGCATCCGCATCGGATTGCGGTTCCTGCGGAGGGCGGGCGAGGCGGCGTCGGTCACGCGTGGCGAGGATTTGACACTCGTGGATGGTAACGTTAACATCATCGCATCGATCCGACAACAAGCGTAGAACGAGCAAGGCTTCGTTCAAGGCGCGGTGCGGAAACGCCAAAGGAGGCAGCGATGCGCAAATGCGCGCTCCATCTCGCGACACTGTTGCTCGCCAGCGTGATCGCCATCGGGCCCGCGCGGGCCGACGTCGATCTGACCTTCCGCTTCAACGACACTGAAGAGAAGGAGATGCGCGCTGCGCTCGACCAGTTCGAGAAGCAGAATCCCGGCATCAAGGTGACGTTGCAACGCATCGGCTGGCGCGATGCGCGCGACCAGTTCCTCCGCGAAGCGGCAGTGGGCCAGGGACCCGACGTCGTTCACATGGCGCAAGTGTGGGTCAAGGAAATGGGCCAGGCCGGCGCGTTGCTTCCGCTCAACGATCTGATCAAGAAATCGCCGCCGCCCAACGGCTTCAACGATTTCATGGCGCAGGAGCTCGCGCAGAGCAAGGACGGCAGGATCTTCGGCCTGCCATGGACCACTGACACGTGGGCATTGGTCTATCGCACCGACGTCCTCAAGGAAGCCGGAGTCACGAAGCTTCCCGACACGTGGGCCGAGTTGCACGACGTGAGCGCGCAGATCAAGAAGCGCACAGGCAAGACGGGCTTCGGTTTCCCCGCCGGCGGTTCGGCGTCCGGCGCCATCTGGTTCCTCGCCAATTTCTACTGGTGGTCCAACGGCAAGGCGATGGTGGTGCAGAAGCCGGACGGCACGTACGCCATGAACCTGACCGCAGCCGACATCGCCGATGCGATGCATTACTTCAAGTCGTTCATCACCGAAGGACACAACCCGACCTCGAACCTGAGCGCGAGCGACGCGCACGATCCGGCGATTCTGCAGGCGCTGGTGAGCGGCCAGCAGGCGATCGGCGCGATGCCGCCCAACACCTACAAACAGGTGCTCGAAATGTACGCGGCCGCGCATCCCGGGCAGCCGCTGCCGTTCGTGTCGGGAACGTTTCCCAAGGGGACGGTGACACGTTCGTCGATGGTCGGTGGACGCATGCTCGGGATCAACGCCAATTCCAAGCATCCGGTGGAGGCGTGGAAGCTGATCGAATACCTTGCCACCGAGCCGATCTTCACCAAGTACTACACCACGCAGTTTCCCGCCCAGCGGTCGCTGCTCAAGAACGTGAACTGGTCGCCGGAGCTCAAGGGCTTCGCGGAGCAGCTGGGATACGCGCGCACGTGGGGCCCCTATTCGGACGGCCCGGCGCCGATCGGCGGCATGTGGAATGCGACCGGCCGTGCCTACAGTGCTGCGCTCTCCGGACAGCGCTCCGAGGAAGACGCTGCGAACGATCTCGTCCAGGCGGTAACGAAGCTCATGAAGAGCGGCGGCCAGTAGCCCGCTCGGGCAGGCCCGGGAACGATCCGATGCGGGGCAACCGCCTGTTCGTCGGC
>DATKLH010000597.1:0-5436 GCA_035542515.1 Casimicrobiaceae bacterium | reverse complement strand
GCTCACCGGAGGCGCATGGGGCTGGCTGTTGCGTCCACCCCTGGAGGCCGCGGCGCTCACCCTGCCCTTGCTCGGCGTGTTCGGGATTCCGTTATTGCTTGCACTCCCGCAGTTGTTCTCGTGGGCGCGCAGCGATGCGCTTGCGCACGACGCGATCCTGCAAGCCAAGCAGTGGTATCTCAACCAACCCGCATTCATTGCGCGTAACGTGGTGTGGCTGGTCCTGTGGAGCGCGTTGGCAATGGCGCTGCGCCGTCACCTCGACGCGGACGCAGAGACACGCAGCATCCACGCCGGCCGACGCATCGCCGTCGCAGGCCTGCTCGTCTATCTGGTCAGCGTCACGTTGGCGGCGTTCGACTGGATCGCTTCGCTTACGCCGGAGTGGTATTCAACGGCTATCGGCATCCGCTGGGGGGCGGCGCAATTCGTCGCCGCATTCGCGTTCGCGGTGCCGTTCGCAGTGCTGCAGCAGCGATTGCGGCGCGGCGCCATCGACGCGGCGCCGCACGACTTCCAGGATCTCGGCAACCTCCTGCTCACCTTCACGATGACCTGGGCCTATTTCGCTTTCGCGCAATACCTGATCGTATGGGCCGAGGATCTTCCCCGTGAGACGAGCTGGTACTGGCCGCGCACGCAGACGACCTGGCAGTACCTGGGCCTCACGGTATTTGTGCTCAACTTCGCCGTCCCGACGCTCGCCATGTTGTTTCGACCGGTGAAGCGCAATGGCCTGATGCTGGCGAGCCTCTGCTTGCTCGTCCTCGCGGGGCAGTGGCTCGATGCATTCTGGCTGGTCGCTCCTTCGCTGCGGCCGGGCGGGTTGAGCGTGAGTTGGCTGGACGTCACAGTGCTGGTCGCGCAAGGCGGACTGTGGATGGCTGCGGTTGCGATTCTCGTCCAACGCATTCCAGTGCCGTCGCGCATCAGGCAGGCGGTGGTGACTCATGGCTGAACGCGATCGAGCCGCGCGAGCACACATGCCCGATAGCGTGAGCGGGTTCGGGATCGCGGTCGGCGCCTTGCTGGTTGCCGCATGCATCGTCGCGAGCATCGCGGTGGGCTTCGTCTTGGTTCATCCCGGTACCCAACGGCCATCGCGCACGATCACCCCGCCGCGCATCGCGAGTCCTGTCGTGCTCCAGCCGGCACCCGAACGCGACATCGCGGCGTTCCGCGCCGAGAAGCAGCGGTTGCTCGGCGAATATGCATGGCTCGATCGCCGCAACGGCATCGTGCGCATCCCCATCGACCAGGCGATCGCGATCATCGTGCGATCGGGCAAGCTGCCCTCGCAGGGCGCATCGCGATGAGCATACGGTCGACGCGCAGGGGTCGAACGTCCCTTGTCATTGCGGGCGTGCTCGCGATCGGCATGGCCTTGTACCCGTTCGCGAACGCGCTCGCAGCCTGGGTCGATCAGGTCGGCTTCGAACCGACGCCAGGCGCTCGATTGCCCCTCGACGCGACCTTCAGCGACGAGCATGCGCGCGCGGTCCGGCTCGGGGATTACTTCGCCGCGACGCCGGCGATCGTCGTGCCGGCGTACTACGGCTGCTCCAATCTGTGCGGCATCGTCCTGCACGCGCTCGCGACGTCGCTTGCGCGGTCGCGCTTGCGGGCCGGACGCGATGTCGAGGTCATCGTCGTGAGCATCGCGCCGTTCGAGACGCCTGCGCTTGCGTTGCGCAAGAAGGACGAGCTCTTCAATGACGACGCGGCGGACACGCGGAGGACTGGCTGGCACTTCCTGACCGGCAGCGCGCCGGCCGTGGATCGCTTCGCACGCGCGCTTGGTTATCGCTACGCCTGGGACGATGCCGGACAGCAGTATGCGCATGCATCCGGGATCGTGGTCGCCGCAGTCGACGGGCACATCGTGCGAACGCTTTATGGCGTCGACTTTCCCGCCCATGCGTTGGAGACCGTCGTCGCAGCCGCCGCGGACGCGAGCACCCGAACCACGCCGATCATCGACCGAGTCGGCTCGCGATCGTCGAGCTCGGGCGGCGCGGCGACATGGCTGCTTTGCTTTCATTACGACCCCATCACCGGCCGCTACAGTTTCGTGGCGATGAACGCCGTGCGGCTCGCGTCGCTGGCGGCGTTGCTCGCGCTTGGCATCTTCGTCGTGCGAGCACGCGTGCGCGAGCGCGCGTCGATCCGGCACGCAGCAGTCGACAAGGCGCCGCCATGAGCCTCCTGGGACTGCCCGCGCAGGCTTCCAGCTTCGCGCCCAAGGTCGACGCGCTCTTCTATGCCGTCACCGCCGTCACGTGCGCGGTCGCGATCGCGATCTTCCTGACGCTCATCGTCTTCGGGATCCGCTATCGATCCGGATCGCCGACGCGACGGGCCGAGGACGTTCCTGCGGCGCAGGCCCGCGCGCGCAAGCGCTTCGAGCTCGCGTGGACGTTGATCCCGCTGCTCCTGTTCCTGAGCGCGTTCGGTTGGGCGGGACGCCTCTACGTCGAGCGCGACGAACCGCCCGCCGATGCGATGGTCGTGTTCGTCGTTGCCAAGCAGTGGATGTGGAAAGCGCAGCACGCGAGTGGCCAGCGCGAGATCGACGAACTGCACGTGCCAGTGGGACAACCGATCCGCCTGGTGATGACCTCGCAGGACGTCATCCACAGCTTTTTCGTCCCGGCGTTCCGCCTCAAGCAGGACGTGCTGCCCGGCCGCTACACCGAGATGTGGTTCACGCCGACCAAGGCAGGGCGATTCCACCTGTTCTGCGCGGAGTACTGCGGCACCGATCATTCGCACATGGGCGGCGATGTCGTGGTGGCCGACCGCGCCGAGTTCCAGCGCTGGTTGACAGCGCATGGCGGAGCTCCCGACATGGCAGCCCGTGGCGAGGCGCTGTTTCGCGAATACGGCTGCAGCGGCTGCCACGGCGCCAACGCGGCCGTCCACGCACCGAACCTGGCGGGCATCTACGGCAAGCCGGTGCCGCTCGCCGATGGCACCACCACCGTCGCCGACGATCGCTACATCCGCGATTCCATCCTGTTGCCGCAACGCGAGGTGGTCGCCGGTTACGCGCCGATCATGCCTTCGTTTGCCGGTCGCATCGGCGACGAGGAGATCTTCGACCTGATCGCCTACGTCAGGAGCCTCGCCGACACACGGGACCGACCGCGATGAGCACCACGCTGCCCTTGCCCGACGATGCATCCAATGGCGCTGCGCCTCGCGCCACCTCGCAGTCGAGCTATCTCGATGCAGGCATGACCGTACGGTCGTGGCTCACCACCCACGACCACAAGCGCATCGCCATCCTCTACACGCTTTCGATCACCGCGTTCTTCTTCATCGGCGGCGTCGTGGCGACCATGATGCGCATCGAGCTCGCGACTCCCGACGGCGACCTGGTCTCGGCAGAGACCTACAACAAGCTTTTCACCATGCATGGCGTGGTCATGGTCTGGTTCTTCCTGATCCCGTCGATCCCGGCGACGCTGGGCAACTTCCTGGTGCCGCTGATGATCGGCGCGCGCGACCTGGCGTTTCCGCGCCTGAATCTCGCGAGCTGGTATCTCTACGTCGCGGGCGGCGCGTTCACCATCGCGGCGCTGGTGCTCGGCGGGGTGGACACGGGGTGGACCTTCTACGCGCCGTTCTCCACGCTGTACTCCAACACCCATGTGATCTACGTGCTCGCCGGCGTGTTCGTCGTCGGATTCTCGTCGATCCTGACCGGCCTCAACTTCATCGTCACCATCCACAAGATGCGCGCGCCGGGGCTGACATGGTTCCGCCTGCCATTGTTCGTCTGGGCCAACTACGCGACCGCCGCGATCCTGGTGCTCGCGACGCCGGTGCTCGCCATGACGCTCGTGCTGCTGGCCGTCGAGCGGATCGCCGGCATCGGCATCTTCGATCCCGCGCTCGGCGGCGATCCACTGTTGTTCCAGCACCTGTTCTGGTTCTATTCGCATCCCGCCGTCTACATCATGGTGCTTCCGGCGATGGGCGTGGTGAGCGAGATCGTCGCGTGCTTCGCGCGCAACCCCATCTTCGGTTATCGCACGATGGCGTACGCGATCATCGCGATCGCAGTGGTCGGCTTTCTGGTGTGGGGCCATCACATGTTCGTGTCCGGCCAGTCGACCTACGCGGGCGTGGTCTTTTCCATGCTGAGCTTCCTGGTGGCCATTCCTTCGGCGGTGAAGGTCTTCAACTGGACCGCCACGCTGTGGCACGGTCGCATCACGTATGCAGCGCCGATGCTCTATGCGCTCGGGTTCATCGGGCTGTTCACCGTCGGCGGCATGACCGGCCTGTTCCTCGCGTCACTCGCGCTCGACGTCCAGCTCACCGACACGTATTTCGTCGTGGCCCACTTCCACTACATCATGGTGGGCGGAAGCGTGTCGGCGTACCTCGGCGGCATTCATTTCTGGTGGCCGAAGATCACCGGCCGACTGTACTCGGATCGCTGGGCGCGGTTCGCCGCGATCCTCCTGTTCGTGGGATTCAACTTCACCTTCTTCCCGCAATACCTGCTCGGCATCGCCGGCATGCCGCGGCGTTACCACCAGTACCCGCCCGAGTTCCAGACGCTCAACGTCCTGTCCTCGGCCGGCGCGGTCATTCTCGCGCTGGGATACCTGCTTCCGCTGCTCTATCTCGGCTGGTCGCTGTTCCGCGGACCGCGCGCGAACGCCAATCCATGGCATGCGACGGGATTGGAGTGGCAAACGCCTTCGCCGCCGCCGCAGCACAATTTCGCGTCGATCCCCGAGGTGACGGAGCCGCCGTACGCCTATCGGCCCGATCGCCTCGGACGCGAGGTCGTGCAGGCGCGCGAGGGAACACGCTGAAGCACGACGTCATGGCCCAGACTCGCGCAGCCGCGATAGCAAACGCAACGGGAGGGCAGACGCCGATCCGGCTCGCCGCGCACTTCGACGATGCTGACCAGCAGCGCGCCGCGGCAACGCTCGGCATGTGGGTGTTCCTGACCACCGAGACGCTGTTCTTCGGCGCGCTGTTCTTCGCCTACACCATCGCTCGCTCGGCGTATCCCGACGCATTCGCCGCCGCCAGCCGTCACACCAGCGTCATTCTGGGCACGACCAACACGGCGATCCTCTTGACGAGCAGTCTGTTCATGGCGCTTGCGGTTCGTGCAGCGGCGATGCGCGCGCACCGTCTCGCGGCAGCGATGCTCATGGTCACCGCGGTCCTGGGCCTGTCGTTCGCCGGCATCAAGCTGACCGAATACGCGCTGGAATACCGCGAGCATCTCGTTCCGGTCGTCGACTTCGCATTCGCGCCTGATCTGTTCCGCGGAGCGGAGCTGTTCTTCTGGATCTACTTCACGAGCACGGGCCTGCATCTTGTCCACCTGCTGATCGGCATCGCTCTCGTGTCGCTTTTCGCCTGGCGCGCTTATCGAGCGGAGGTCGTCAACCTCGCAACCAA
>DATKLH010000596.1:0-3499 GCA_035542515.1 Casimicrobiaceae bacterium | reverse complement strand
GTTCGCGAACGAAATGATCGGCTTGTTGCTGTCGCTTCCAGCAGGCTGGCGAAATCGAGCACGCTAACCGGCAAGAGCTGAGAACCAAGAACGCTTTTGTTCAGCGCGTCGCGCATGTCTACCGCCGGGATCATCATCCGTCCTGCCACCATGGGCGATACCGCGGCGATCCACGAGTGCGTGAGCGGGGTGATCCGGGAAGAGCGCTACCTGGCGTTCACGCGACCGTTCTCGTTCGTGGAGACCGCGTTCTATCTTGCACGTGTCCTCGAGGCGAAACAGCCCTATTTCGTCGCGAGTCGCGAGGAGCGCGTGGTCGGTTGGTGCGACGTGACCCCGGCACGCGGGGACGTGCATGCGCACATCGGCGTGCTCGGCATGGGGGTGGCGAGCGACTGGCGCGGCCAGGGCATCGGAGGTCGCCTGATCGATGCCGCGCTGGAAGCCTCGCGCGCGCTTTTCGAGCAGGTCGAGCTTCACGTGTTCGCTTCCAACGAGCGCGCGCAAGCGCTTTACCGCAAGATCGGGTTCATCGAGCAGGGTCGCCGGCGCGGCGGTCGCAAGCACGCCGGCGTATACGATGACGACATCGTCATGACGCTTTATTTCGTCGAGCCGAGTCCATGAATTTCAAACGCCTCTCCGAAGTCGACCTCCGCAACCGCACGCTGTTCGTGCGCGCCGATCTCAACGTGCCGCAGGACGACGACGGCAACATCACCGACGACACGCGCATTCGCGCGTCGCTGCCCGGTATCCGCGACGGACTGGCGCGCGGCGCCGCGGTCATGGTGACGTCTCATCTGGGCCGGCCGGTCGAAGGCTCCTTCAGCGAAGCGGACTCGCTCGCTCCGGTGGCAAAGCGCCTCGGCGAGCTCCTCAAGCGCGAGGTTCCGCTGATCCGCGACTGGGTCGATGGCGGCCGCTGGCATGAAGAGCTTGCCCCCGGCGACCTGATGCTCCTCGAGAACTGCCGCTTCAACGTCGGCGAGAAGAAGAACGACGAGGGCCTCGCGCGCCGCATGGCGCGGCTGTGCGAGGTCTATTGCAACGATGCGTTCGGCACGGCGCATCGCGCCGAAGCCACCACGCACCGACTCGCGCTGCTCGCACCGGTTGCGTGCGCGGGGCCCTTGATGGCGGCAGAGCTCGACGCCCTCGGCAAGGCGACAGCCCACCCCGCACGCCCGCTGGTTGCCATCGTCGCGGGCTCGAAGGTGTCGACCAAGCTCACGATCCTCCGCGCGCTGGCCGCGAGGGTCGACACGCTTATTGTCGGCGGCGGTATTGCCAACACATTCGTCCTGGCCGCAGGCGGTCGCATCGGCAAGTCGCTTGCGGAACCGGACCTGGTCGGCGAGGCGAAGGCCATTCTCGCCGAGTTTCCCGGAAAAGTGCCGTTGTTGATCGACGCGGTGTGCGCAAAGGACTTCGCAGCCGATGCGCCGGCGCAACTCAAGGCGATCGAAAACATCGCCGATGACGATCGAATCCTCGACATCGGACCCGAAACGGTGGCGATCCTCAAGACCATTATCGCAAAAGCCGGCACCATCGTGTGGAACGGGCCGGTGGGAGTCTTCGAGTTCGAGGCGTTCTCCGGCGGCACGCGCGCCCTTGCGGAGGCGATTGCGGATTCACCGGCGTTCTCGCTTGCCGGAGGCGGCGACACGGTGGCAGCGATCGCGAAGTTCGGCGTCGCGGATCGCATCGGATACATTTCAACCGGCGGCGGCGCGTTTCTCGAGTTCCTCGAAGGCAAGACCCTGCCCGCCGTGGCTGCGCTGCAGGATCGTTACACCCGCTGAGCGGTTGGCGGGGCACCCATCGGTGCGCGAGGCGCGGCGCACGTATCGGGCATCTGCGAAATCTCTTAACATCGCAGTTCGATTCGCTGGTCCCGCACGTCATCCCTTCCATTCGACATGCATCGCGCAACCAAGATCGTCGCCACCCTCGGGCCCGCGTGCAGCGATCCCGTCGTACTCGAGCGCACGCTCGCCGCGGGCGTGGACGTGGTACGCCTCAATTTCTCGCACGGCACCGCGGGGGACCATCTCGAGCGTGCCGATCGGGTGCGTGAGATCGCGAGTCGGATCGGCCAGGTGGTCGGCATCATGGCCGACCTGCAGGGGCCGAAGATCCGCATCGGCAAGTTCGCCGACGGTCGCGTCGATCTGGTTCCAGGTGATCGTTTCGTGCTCGACGCCGAGTGCGAGCTTGGTGACAGCCAGCGTGTAGGCCTCGACTACAAGGAGCTGGTGCACGACGTGGCGCCCGGCTCGGTCCTCCTTCTCGACGACGGCCTGATCAGGCTCGAAGTCGAGAACGTCGACGATCCGCGCATCGTGACGCGCGTGGTCCTCGGCGGGAAGCTGTCCAACAACAAGGGCATCAATCGCATGGGCGGTGGCCTGTCGGCACCCGCATTGACGCCCAAGGACATGGACGACATGAAGACGGCGGCGCGGCTGGAGGCCGACTACCTCGCCGTGTCGTTCCCGAAGAACAAGGAAGACATGTACATGGCGCGCCAGCTCATGCGCGCCGCTGGCGGCCGGGCGCAGATCATCGCCAAGATCGAGCGCGCCGAGGCGATCGTGGCGCTCGATGAAATCATCGACGCCTCCGACGGGATCATGGTTGCGCGCGGTGACCTCGCGGTGGAAGTGGGCAACGCGACGGTCCCCGGCCTGCAGAAACGCATGATTCGCGCGGCACGCGAACGCAACAAGATCACGATCACGGCCACGCAGATGATGGAGTCGATGATCCACAACGCCGTGCCGACTCGCGCGGAGGTCTCCGACGTCGCCAACGCGGTGCTCGACGGCACCGACGCGGTGATGCTATCGGCCGAGACGGCAGCGGGACGCCATCCGGTCGAGACCGTCGAGACGATGGCACAGATCTGCGCCGAAGCCGAAAAGTCCGACATGCCGGAGCTCGATCGCGATTTCCTCAATCGCACCTTCACGCGCATCGATCAATCGATCGCGATGGCAACGCTGTTCACCGCGTATCACCTGAAGGTCAAGGCGATCGCGTCACTGACCGACTCGGGGTCGACGGCGTTGTGGATGTCGCGTCACAATCCCGGCTGCCCGATCTATGCGCTGACGCCCAAGGCGGAGACACAGCGGCGCATGACCCTGTACCGCAACGTAACGCCGCTTTTTCTCGAGCAGTCGGCCGAGCGAGACGAGGTGCTGCGCGCCGCCGAGCACCTGCTCCTTCAGCGCGGTCAGGTGCAACGCGGCGACATGATCGTGCTCACCATCGGCGAGCCGATGGGCAAGTCGGGCGGCACCAATACGATGAAAATCGTCAGGGTGGGGGAGGAGCGCTAGCTGCGACCCACGTGACGATTTCGGCGACCGCTAACCGAAGCGCAAGCGAAGGTTAAGCGAAGCGGCAGCGCAGCGGCGGTCGCTCAGATTGTCGCAGAGCTCGGCGACCGCTAACCGAAGCGCAAGCGAAGGTTAAGCGAAGCGGCAGC
>DATKLH010000595.1:0-20967 GCA_035542515.1 Casimicrobiaceae bacterium | reverse complement strand
CGGGCGCCGCGCGCGACAATCATCGGGCGTCGCCACTTCGGCGCCGTATGACGGCCGAATCATCGCGTTGTGCCCACGTTCTTCATCTGGAGCAATCTCTTCGACGGGCGAACCTTCTCCGCCGTCGTCCCGGCGAACGCCGGGACGCAGCGCGAATGCACGAATGCGGCGCTCCTCGACACGTCATGGTGACGTATGTTCATCTCGAGTCCCTCCGAAACCGACGCGGTCCGTGCGATGTACGACAAAGCCGTGCGCGAAGACGGCTACGTATCCAACCTCGAGCGTCTGTGGGCCTGGCGACCCGATGCGCACGAAGCGTTCGTGGCCGCGCGCATGGCGCTCAACAAGAGCACTTCGCTTTCCGATCGCGAGCGTGCCGTGCTGGTGTGCGCAACCGCTCGCACGATGGGCGACTCGTACTGTTCGCTCGCCTGGGGCGAACGTCTCGCGAAGCTTGCATCGCCCGAGGCGGCGGCCGACCTGCTTGGTTCGGGCGATGCTCGCACCCTTTCTGCCCGTGAGCGCGCACTTGCCGCGTGGGCACGCAAGGTCGTCGACGATCCCAACGGCACGCAAGCCGACGATGTCGCGGCGTTGCACGCTGCACGCCTGACCGACCAGGACATCTTCGACGCAACGCTGTTCATCGCGTTGCGCCAGGCGTTCTCGACGGTCAACGACGCACTGGGCGCATCGCCGGATCGCCAGCTCGCCGACTCCGTGCCCGACGCGGTGCGCGACGCGGTGACCTACGGCCGTGCGCCAGGCGTCGAGCCGAGCCGCTGATCATCCCGCGCCGCTGCGCGCTTGGCGTTTGCGTGTGACCACCGACAGCTCGTCGAACACCTTCTCGACCTTGGGTTGAGCCTTCACGAATCGCGCGAGCAGATGTCGCTGCGCCGTCGAGTGCACGCAACCCTGCAGCGTCACCCACTTGCGCGTGGTCGTGATCCACACCGATGTGTTCGCGAATCGCGGGTCGTGCGCGATCGCGTCGCGCACCTGCTGGTTGATCTCGGGATCGCGCTTGTAGGCCCCGCCCGGCTCGCAGGTCCCTTCCATCGCGCAGCGCAAGCCTCGTTCCACGCGCACGTGCGCTTCGCGCCGGGCATCCTCGGCTGCAAGAAGCGGCGGCTGCACGGTTGGACACGCGGCATAGCCCGAGGTCGCTTGCGCGAACGGATCGAGCTGGACCGGTTCGTCGGCGTGCACTGGCGTGCCACACAGCAAGCCAGCAACCAACGCGAGCGTACGCGTTCGGGTGCGTGTCATCGCAACGCTTCGTTCGCCCGATGCTTGCGCGCGGCCGGCACTGTTGCACGCGTTCGATGCCCGAGCAACACGTGCACCACCACGAGCGGTGCAAGCGCCAGCCCGAGCATCCAGTGGACCATCGAAATGGGCGCGTGCGATTCGTCGGTCACGAGGTAGTAGAGCGCGTAGCCGGTGAGCGCCAGCATCGCGAACAAGGCGACCAGCACGATGCCGCTGCGCCGATTGCGTTGGAGTGCCCACGCCTTGCGCATATGCGTCGAGCTCATCGCGCCCAGCGCGAACAGCACTGCGAAGCCCGCGAATCCATGCACCTTCAACGTGAAGGCCTCCTGCGCCGCGCGTCGCATCTCGTCGCTGTCGCCATGGGCGAGCCCTGGCAGGTAGTGCACGAGCAGCCATGCTACGCCACTCGCCACCGACGCAGCGACGATCGTGTACAGGGTCCGCCGGCTCCAATCGGCGAGTCGGACGCGCTCCGACAGCAATCGATACGCGCGCTCGTGAGCTCTCGACATGATCGGTGGGATCCGCGGGCGATGCGAAGGTCTAGACCGGTGCGGGGTTGCGAGCATGGTGGGCGGGGATCCGCGGCGCGCGCACGCGACTCGCGTGAACGCCTCCGCGGGGAACCTCGGTGCACCGCCATCGACCGTTGGCGGGCGTCAGGATGGTCGCGCTCGCGTGGTAGTGCTCGAGGACGCCTGCCGCGTCCGCGCCGAGCAGTGCCACGACCTTGGTGAGCGCATCGGCAAGCATGCAGCCCGGCGCGACCACCGATACGGTGCGCGTGCTCATGCGCGGCAGGCCACGGCGCGCGTCGATCAGAGGCGTGGCCCAACGTGCGCCCACGCGCCGCCGCTGCGATGCGTATCCGCTGGTGGCGACCGCGCCGTCGGCGATACATACCAGCGGTAGCGCTACGCCAGCCGATCCACCCGTGCGCACATGGACGACTTCGGATCGCTGGCCGAAAACCCTCAGGTCCCCGCCCGCGTTCACGCAAGCCCGGAGGATTCCGCGCTCGCGCAGCGCGGCGATGGCACGATCGACCGCGTAGCCTTTCGCGATGCCGCCGAAGTCGAGCTGCAACGGTCGTTCGAAGCGCACGCCGTGCTGGTCGAGGTGCACATCCCGCCAGGTCGCGGGCCCATGACCGCCGTGACCGGGGACGAACCCGAGCTCGCACAGCAAGCCGCCGATCGTGGGATCGAATGCGCCGTGGGACTGCGCCGCGACGTCGAGCGCGCATGCGAGCACCGCATGGAAACCTCCCGACACTCTCTGTGATGCGTGTGTGGCGAGGCGGTTGACGCGGACCAGCTCGCTGTCGCACGCGTGGGCCGACATCGAATGATGCACGCTTGCGATCTCGGCGAAGGCGGCCGCGATGGCATGCTCGACCGTATCGGCGGAATCGCCCTCGGCCGCGATGTCCACGAGCGTTCCGAGCCACAAGCCGGCGACCCGTCGCGTTGTCGTGCGGCTACGCATGCGCGAGGACCCTGTCGTAGAGCAGCAGCAGCCGATGCACACCCTCGGTGACGTGCCGACACGAGAGCGTCGAACCCGAGATGTTCCGGATATCGGCGTCGAGCCGCACCGGATCGCTCGAACGCTTTCCCTTGAACTGCATGCGCCACGCCGGAAGCTTGATCGCATCGCCATGCGACTCGCGGTACGCGAGCACGTCGAGCCGCGTGATCGCACCCGATGGATCGAGCGCGACGCTGTAGGTGATGCGTTCCACCTTGCCGATCACTTCGTCGACGATGAACCAGCCGAGCAGACGCTCGCCGCTGCGCACGCGCCAGACCTGTGGCACGCCGACGAACCGTCCCGCGTCGCGCGCGATGTCGGCGCGCGCTTCCGCGCTCACGGTGTAGGGCTCGAACGCCGTGGCCTCCGGGTATGCGCTGCGCTGGGCTCCCGCGACGTCCATGTACTCGACTGCGAACGCGACTTGCGCGGTCGGCGCCACCGCGGTGGCCAACGCACTTGCGACGATCCAGGTGTGACGCATCAGAAGTTCAACCCGAAGCCGACCTGGAAGGCATCGCGCGAGGAATCGTTGCGAAAGCGCTGGTAGTCGGTCTTGAACACGATGCCCGGTGTCACGTAGAGGTCGGCGCCGATGGTCCAGATGCGCTCGGTCGGCGATGGTGCGACGCCGAGGCCCTCGGGCACCGGCGCATAGGCGGCGGCCGTGTTCACCCATTCGACGCGCGTGAACGGCGTGAGCGAGTAATCCTTGTATTGCCACGCGCCGCGCCACGCCGCCTGGACGTATCCGCCGTAGAAGCGTTCGGGAACCGGCGTGGGCAGGCCGACGAAGGTGAGGTTGAGCGCTTCGGTGTCGCTGATCGTTCCCCGCGCGTACAGCGCAGCGATGTCGAAGGGACCCGGCTGCCAGCGCGCATGCGCCTCCCACAAAGTCACGCGCGCGTCGGGCGCCGCGAAGTCGGGCGTGCCCTGGCCGGCCTTGCCGGTGAAGTACGTGCCGCCGAAAGTCCATCCCGGAAGGCCGACGTAGGCGAGCGAAACGTACTGCGACAGGTTGCGCGCGGAAGCCTGCGAGAGCTCCTGGTGAATGCTGCCCAGAGGGGAATCGCGCCCCTCGCCGGAGGTCGCATCCCATTTCGCCAGGTTGAATCCCGTGGTGAGCCCGACGTTCCATTCGAGTCCGAGCTCCGTGCGTCCGTACACGGCGAATCCGCCTTCGCGCCACGTCGTCGGGATGATCGACGTTTCCACCGCGTTGCGGAATACGCCGTAGTACTGCGTGGGTTCGTGATGCTCGTTGAGCAAGCCGATCGGGATGATGAAAAGGCCCGCACGGCCGCCGACCGTATCGCCGAATTGACGCTCGGCGTAGAACTGCTCGATCTCCACTTCGCCCTTGTCGTCGGAGGATGCGACCGCGTGCTCGACCTCGAGCTCGGCCGCCATGCGCGTGCGCGCGTCGAAGCGATGCGACCAGCCGAGCACCGCTCGCGCGAGGTCCGCCTGCGTCTGGCTGGCATCGTTGCGCGGCCGCGAGTAGGTGATCTCGCCGTAACCGAAGAGCGATGTCGCGCTCTGTTCCTCGGCCTGAGCGTTCGCGCTTTGCTCCAGGCGCTCCACGCGCGCGGCAAGGTCCGCGGATTGGCTTGCGCTAGCTGCTGGCGGTGTGGCCGCGGGCGTGGCCGCTACCGGCGTCGACGGTGCCGCGGATTGCGCGCCTGTGGTCGGCGCGGCTGCCGGACGCGATTGCGTGGCGAGCTCGCGGATTTGCGCCTTCATCTGCTCGACCTGTGCGCGCAGCTCGGCGATCTCCGCCTTGAGCGCGGCTTCGTCGGCACGAGCTATCGGCGCGGCAAGCGTCGCAGCGACGGCTACGACGATCGGGGTCAGTCGCGCGATCGTTCGCGATCGCGGGAGCTGATGCAACGGAAATATCGACGACATGGGTTCGCTCCTCGGGTCCCAGGGGAATTCAGCGCGCGGCAGGGTCGTAGCCGTCGGTCAGCGTCCCGAGGAATGCCTCGAGATCGTCGAGCTCGCCTTCGCTCAGCCGCGGCGCATCACCGCGTTGCCGGTCGTAGGGCACCTCGACGGTGTTGACGTTGACGCGCATCGACGGCGGCAGGTCGTCGAAGACGACTACGTTGCCGTTCGCGTCGACGGGGTAGAACTCCTCGGGATTGGTGTCGCGGCGCACGTAGAAGCGCAGCGCGTCGCGCAGCGAATGGAAGCGGCCGTTGTGAAAGAAGACATGACGTGTCGCGACGTTGCGCAGCGTCGGCACCTTGAATGCGCCGCACAGGTCGCTGCGGTCGGCAAGGTCGGTGCGGAAGGGGCCGCACAAGCCCAGGTCGAAGTACTCGCCGTCGTCATTGGCTGCGATCTCCGCGTTGCGCGGCACGCCGAGGTTGTCGTAGCTGAAGTCGGTGAACAGCGGCGGCTCGCCGTGCGGGCCGCGCGTGCTCGGATGGCATGCGGCGCAATTGCCCTTGTCGGCGCGATTGAAGAGCGCGAGTCCGCGCAGCTCGGCCGGTGCGAGGCGCGCCCTGCCGGCGAGGAAGGAGTCGTACTTGGAATCGAAGCGGTGGAACTGCGGATCGAGCTTCTGGTATTGACCGAGCGCGAACGTTATGGCGAAAACGGCCGCTTGCTCGTCGGCGAAGATGTCCCGGCCGAACACCTGGCGGAATTGCTCCGCATAGGAGCTTGCGGCAACGCGTGCGACCAGCTTGGCGGGTGTCGCGTTCGCCATCTCGTTGGCCGAGAACAGCGGACGCAGAGCCTGTTCGAACAAGTCCCGCGCACGCCCATCGCGATTGAAGCCTCCGATCGGCGTGCCTTCGTCGTCGAACCCGAACGCGGGTGCAAAGCTCGCATAGCGCAACGATGGCACGGCGCGCGTACCCGGCACGTCGAGGCTGGGTCCACCGAGCTGCACGGACAATGCGTTGCTCTGCGCGTGCGCCGACGCAGGATCGTGGCAGGTCGAGCAGGCCAACGCACCGGAAGCTGACAACGACGGGTCGGCGAAGAGCTTCGCCCCCAGGCTCACCGGCGTTGGCGTTTCAGGCGTACCGGCCGGCACGGCGCCGCGCGGCATCAGTGCCAGCGCGAAGACGATGAGCGAGGCCCCGCGCGCAACGCGGCGCGCGGGTGATGAAAAGTGTTGCTGCGAATGAAGAGCCTGCATAGGTCAGCCAACAATTGCGCCGGTTGTGCACCGGCGGTGGATGCTGGCTGGCGAAGGCGAATCGTCTGCGCGGCGATCGCCCGGGCTGGCTCGCGGGTTTCTACTTGGTGAGGATCAGCTTGCCGAAGCGCGTCTCGCGAAGGTAGTAGATCGATTCCCTGTGCCGGATCGCAAGCGAGGCGCCGTTACGCAGCAGTGCCTTGCTGTCGACGACTCGCGTCGCCGCCGCCGTTGCCGCGACATCGGGGCCTTGCGTTTCCGACGACGCCCGTGCGCCGTCGCGATCGCTGGCTCGACTAGGCATCGCCACGCCCCTGGATTCCGTGCCTCGCGCAGGCGAACGGGCGACACCGCGCCAATACGGATTTGACTTCGGGCCCAAGCGGCTGCGGGTTGTCCATGGGTGCGAGTGGTGACGACCGGCGGATCGTAGCAAAGCCGGAATGCAAATGCAAATCGTTCCTATTTACAAAACGGCCGTGCGTTGCTAAGCTGCCACACCGCGTGCGCGAAGGAGCCGCGACCATTGCGCGCGCGTTGCACATTCTCCGTCCGTTCAGTGGGCTCCAATCGACATGAATGCTTCATCGAAGGTGGTTCGTCAGCGCGCATGGGGCAGTGCATTGCTCCTCGGCTCGATTGCCATCGCGACACCCGCTCTGGCTCTCGAATATCCGATCGGCAAGCCGCAGCATCAGGCGGGCATGGAGATCAGCGCGGTGTACCTGCAGCCGGTGCCCATGGAGCCCGACGGCATGATGCGAAGCGTCAAGGAATCGGACATCCACCTCGAAGCCGACATCAAGGCGCAAAGCGACAACGTCAACGGCTTTCCCGATGGCGCGTGGGTTCCCTACCTGCGCGTGCATTACGAGATCGAGAAGCAGGGCAGCGCACAGAAGCTGCAGGGCGACATGATGCCGATGGTGGCCAACGACGGCCCGCACTACGGCGACAACGTGAAATTGATGGGTCCCGGCAAGTATCGGCTGAAGCTCACCGTCGAGCCACCGGGCGCGCAGTCGCATTTCGGCCGCCACACCGACAAGGAGACCGGTGTCGCCGCGTGGTTCAAGCCGTTCTCGCTCGAATACGAGTTCACCTTCGCGGGACTGGGCAAGAAGGGCGGGTACTGAGCGCGATGCACAAGACCTGCCCGCTCGTGTTCACGCTTCCCAGGCGTCGAAGCATCGCCGCGTTGTGCGTGACGATCGCGCTTGCGAGCGGCGCCTTGGCGGCTGACGAGCTTCCCGTCTATACGCTGGTGGCGCGTGACGGCGTGTTCGAGCCGGCGACCCTCGAAGTGCCCGCAGGCAAGCGTTTCAAGATCACGATCAGCAACGCGGGCAAGGGTCCGATGGAATTCGAAAGTCGCGACCTGCGCCAGGAGAAGGTGCTTGCCGCCGGAGCGAGCTCGTCGATCGTGATCAACGGCCTCAAGCCCGGCAGCTATCCGTTCTTCGATGACTTCCATCCCGATTCGGGCAAGGCTTTCATCGTAGCCAAATGACGATCGAGGCGTCCGTTCACGCGTTTCCCGCGCTTGCGCCGTCGCGCCGAGGGCGCCTGTTCGCGGTCGGCGAATGGATGCGCACGCACCAGCGTGCGCTGCGCGTCGTGCAATGGATCGTGGTCGCGGTTTACGCATTCATGATCGTGGTTCCGGCGTTCCTGCCTCTGCCGCCGGAGGACGCCCACTGGTTCAACAATCTCACCGTGCTTGCGCAGTGGGTGTTCTGGGGTTTCTGGTGGCCGGGCGTGATCGCATCGATGTTCCTGCTCGGCCGCACCTGGTGCGGCGTGTTCTGTCCCGAAGGCACGCTCACCGAAGCGACGAGTCGTATCGGCCTGGGTCGTGGAGTGCCGCGCTGGATGCGCTGGGGCGGATGGCCGTTCGTCGCGTTCGCGCTGACCACGATCTTCGGCCAGCTCGTCAGCGTTTACCAGTACGCAGCGGCGACGCTGCTCGTGCTCGGCGGATCGACGCTCGCTGCGGTCGCGGTCGGCTTCGTCTACGGGCGCGGCAAGCGA
Organism: Casimicrobiaceae bacterium; assembly: GCA_035542515.1. GTDB lineage: Bacteria > Pseudomonadota > Gammaproteobacteria > Burkholderiales > Casimicrobiaceae > VBCG01. The sequence continues at coordinate 12,968 of DATKLH010000595.1, read as the reverse complement.
GTGTGGTGCCGGCACTTGTGTCCGGTCAACGGCGTTTTTGCGGTGCTGTCGCGCGTTGCCCCCGTGCATTACCGTGTCGATAGCGACGCGTGGAAGGACAATGCGACGCATATCCGCGTGCACCCGGTGAACTGTGCGCCGATGGTCCGCATCCGGCGCATGACCGGGCCCTCCGAGTGTCACATGTGCGCTCGCTGCAGCGGCTTGCGCGGATCGGTCGAGCTTGCCGCACGCGCTCCCAACGACGAGATCGTGCGCATGACGCCCGAGTCCGCTCGCGGCTGGGATGCCGTGCTGATCGTGTTCGGCATGATCGGCATCGCGATCGGCGCCTTCGAATGGAGCGCCTCCTCGGCGTTCGTGACCTTGCGCACGTCCGTGGCGGATTGGGTCATCGATCACGGACCGGCGTGGTTGTTGCGCGACGATGCACCGTGGTGGCTCCTGACCAACTATCCCGAAGCGAAGGACGTGTTCACCTGGCTGGATGGCGCGCTGATCGTCGCGTGGATCACGGTCACGGCATCGATCGTCGGTGTGTGGGTCGTCGCCTGGCTGATGGTCGCGGGGCGGGCTCTTTCGCCGCGCGTGCTGCCCCGCGCGATCGCCTTGAGCTATGCGCTGGTACCGCTCGCAGGTGCCGGACTGTTGGTGGGGCTGTCCGGCCTGACGGCCACGCTCGCGCACGCCGAAGGCTTTCATCTCGCATGGCTCGCGCCGACGCGCGTGCTCTTGCTGGTTGCCGCCGCTGCATGGAGCGCGTGGCTTGCGTATGGTCAGGTGCGATCCGGCACAACGCACGCCCGCTCGTGGGTGGCGCTCTCCGCTTTCGGCATGGGCGTCGTCGGCATCCTCGCGGCCTGGATGCCGTTCGTGTTTCGCGTCATCTGACGCTCCTCGCCGAGGGTTACTTCCAGCGGTGGACCGGCGCCGGTGCCAGCCGATCGAGCAGCGGCACCAGCGGCGTGGCAATCAACAGGGCCCATGGCAATGCATTGGGCCGGAACCAGCCGAACTGCCAGACGTATGCGATCGCAGCGACGATGACGGCGTACGCGATACGCATCGCGGTGCGATTGGGAATCGTCATCGGATCCGAGATCATGAAGAACGCGAAGAGCAGCAGGCCGCCGTTGCCGAGCTGATGCAGCCAGACGCTCCATGATTGTCCGAGCCACGCTACGCGCAACGCGACGATGGCGAGCCATGTCGCCAGGAAGATCCACGCGATGTCCGCGCGCCGCGCACGCTGCGTGACGATGCCCCCCAGCGCGACGAACCACACCGCGGCGGCGAGACCGTTCCCCCACTGACCGGGCGAGGTCCAGGCTCCCGGCAACAACCCGATCGCGGTCAGCAGGCCGAAGTTGGCCGGATTGAACAGGTGCTTGCCGTTGACGCGAATGACGAACTTCGCCGATATCGCGAGGGCTGCGGCGAGCGGATGCACCCACAGGCTGTCGGCGCGCAGCAGGATCGACAGGCCGAAGCAGGTCACGATCGCCGACAGGTAGCCGCGCTGGCGCAATCCCTTCCGGTGCAACCAGAATGCCTGGGTCGCGGCCCCGGCCGCGAAAGTGAGCAGCATCTGCTCGCCGTGCAAGCTGAAGTCGCGCGCCAGTACGCCGAAGCTCAGCAGCGATCCGAGGAATAGGATCTGGTAGACGCGCGCGTCGCGCGGCACTTCCGAGCGGAGCCAGACGCCAAGCGCGAATGCTCGGGCGCGCCACTGCAGCGCGGCTGCGCCCGGCAGGGCGGGACGCAGCGGAACGACGTTGGTTACTTCGTGTTCCATAGCGATTCCCACCACTTCTGTTGCGGCCGAGGCGTGAGGTTCATCGACGCGCGAATCGTCGTGGCGCTCCAGCCGGTCAGGCTCGCGAGCGTGGTCGCTTCATGTTCCTCGCGGTCGTGCACGCTCCTGAAATAGGCCGGCGCAGCCGCACAAGCATCCGCGCTACCGCTCCACGGGTGTCGCAACACATAGCGCACCTGGAACGGTTGTCGATCGGCGGTCTGCTGGAACATCAGGTCCTCGGGCAACGTATCGCGCGTGTAGCGCAGATGCAGGCGCGTGAGCATCACGGGTTGTGCGCCGGAGCTCGGCGCCGTGCCGTTCGCCTGCCCCACCCAGAACGCCCCGGCCTGGCGCAGCTCGTCAGGGGTCAGCGGATCGGCCGCACAGGGATCGCACCAGCTCATGTCCCAGAAGTATTCGGTGAACACCGCGCGCAGGTCCTCGCGCCGCGCCTGCTCGTCGAACACCGCGCGGTACATGCCGGCGAAATCGTTGCGAACGTAGAGCGGTACGTCCACGTCGCTGGGCAGCTTCACGGCGCGGTAGTTGGTGGTCTCGACGCGTCCGTTGCGTGTGAGCACGTAGATCACCAGGTCCTGCGCGCCTTGCGCGTTGAGCATGCCCAGGCGCACGGGAAGCATGAACTTCTCGCTTTCGAACGCGAACTGCAGCGGCGAGAGCCACGTCTGGCCGCTGCGCGCGTGCTCCTCCAGATTCACTTTTGCGACGAAGAACTTGAGGTTCTGGCGGATATACGGCTGCAGGGCCGCCGCCGCGCCGCGCGGAATCCTGTAGCCATTGGTGCGCAACCACGTTTCGAGCCCGTTCGACTCCTTTGCGGACAGGATCACGATGTCGTACTCGCCCACGGTGTAGCGCGCCTCGACCGACACGCCGAGCGCCTTGTCCTTGCGCATCTGTGCAGGCGCCGCGCGCGGCAGCATGCCATTCATCGACGCCATCTCGGCGGCGATCTTCGCTTCGCATGGATTGGGGTCGAAGTACTCGGCGAGCCGGGGCGCGCTGAACGCGTCGATGCGCTCGAAGATGCGCCGATCGCCGATGCGGATCTGTCCGCGCTCGAGCACCTGTGGCACGGGAACGACCAGTGCGAACTCGGAAGGCTCGCCGCGATATTCGTTGAGCATGCTGATGACGGTGCGATTGCCGTCGCGCACCATGATCACCTGCGAGGCCTTGTTGAACAGTTGCGCGTCGGCCTTGCCGACGAAGAATCCGCAGAACGGCTGCGCCGGGGCACTCACGAAAGCGCTCGCGAGCGCGAGCACGCTCACGGCAACGGGACGTCGAACGAAGCTCTGCAGCGTCATGGCGCACCTTCGGAAACGATGGACACGTCTGCCGTAAACGGCGCCGATCGCAAAGCGGGGTTAAGGCCCACGCGGCGCGTGCGCGCCGGCATTCGTTGCGCCTGCGCGTTAGCGCACAGTCGACCCGGCGAGGTGAGCGGTGCGTCGGCGGCGCCCTGCCGCTTCAGTCTGCGCGGCGCGCCTGTTGGAACCACTCGAGTGCAACCTTCCGCGCGTGAGCATGGTCGACGATCGGTGGCGGATAGTCGCGGCCGATCACCACGCCACGCGATTGCTGTGCCACGGAGGCGAGAGTCCATGGCGCGTGGATCGCATCGCCGCTCAGCGCGGCCAGCTCCGGCACATGGCGGCGAATGAAGCGACCATCCGGGTCGAAGCGTTGCGATTGCGTGACCGGATTGAAGATGCGGAACCATGGTTGCGCATCGCAGCCTACCGACGCCGCCCATTGCCAGCCGCCGTTGTTCGATGCAAGGTCGTAATCGATCAGCTTGGCGGCGAAATAGCGCTCGCCGAGCCGCCAGTCGCACAGCAGATCCTTGACCAGGAACGAAGCGGCAAGCATGCGCAGGCGATTGTGCATGTAGCCCGTGCAATTGAGCTGGCGCATCGCCGCATCGACCAGCGGATAACCGGTCATGCCGGCGCACCAGCGGGCGAATCGCTCGGGCGCGTCCGGAAAGCGCAGCTGCCGGTATTCCGTTCGAAACGGCTCATCCACCACTCGCGGGTGGTGCCAGAGGACCTGCGCGAAGAAATCGCGCCAGATCAGTTCGGACAGCCAGGTCGCGGCGCCCTGTCCATCGGGCTGTTGCGAACGTTGAAAGGCGAACCATGCGAGCTCGCGAACCGATGCGGTCCCGAACCGCAGGTGTACCGAGAGATACGAAGGTCCCTTCACGCCCGGATAGTCACGGCTTTCGTGATAGCGGTCGATGCGTTGACGAAAGTCCGCGAAACGCGCACGCGCGCCGCGCATTCCCGGCGCAATGCGCAATGCGTCGAGGTCGGAGGACCGGAAACCGATCTGCTCCAGCGATGGGATCGGCTGTTCCAGCGGAAGCGGTGTCGCGGCAAGCGCGCCGTCACCGATGTCGGTGCGTCGCGGCGCGAGCTGACCCGGTGTGAGCGCAGCCAGCCAGGCTTTGCGATACGGCGAAAACACCGCGAACGGTGCGCCCGATCGCGTCACGACCTCGGAGCCCTCGAAGATCACATGGTCCTTGCTCGCATGAAATGCGATGCCCCGCTCGGCGAGCGCGGATGCCACCGCCGCGTCGCGCGCACGTGTTGCCGGCTCGTAGTCGCGATTGGCGTACACCGCGTCGACTCGCAGTCGCGCAGCGAGGTCCGGTATCGCTTGGCGTGCCCAATCGTGTCGAACGATGAGCGCGCCACCGCGCTTGCGCAAAGCATCGTCGAGCTCGAGCACGCTGCGGTGGATGAACTCGACGCGTCGATCGGTGCGATCCGGCAGCGCATCGAGGATCTCGCGATCGAAGACGAACGCACAGTGCACCTCTCGCGCGTTGCCGAGCGCCGCGGAAAGCGCAGCGTGGTCGAAGTCGCGCAGGTCGCGACGAAACCACACCAGCGCGCGATCGTGCCTGGTTGCGCCCCTCACTGCGACTTGCTGGTGAACGCCAGCTCGCGCGCGCTCAACTCCTTGTGCCACAGCAGAGCACCCTTCGCGTCGTAGCTTTCGAGGGCGAGGTGCCGGTCGTTCCCGGGGCCGGTGATACGGATCATGCCGAACTGGCGCTTGGCGACGAACGTGTCGGGCACGAGTGCCGGATTGGTGCGCTCCGCGCGTTCCTGGATGTCGAACGGGCCGGAGGTGAGCGGGCTCGATGTGAATTCGTACAGCGGCTGCGCGTCGGGGCGGGCAATGCGCAGCAGCTCGGTGAAGTGGCGATCGCCGGTCAGAAAGATCAGTCCGCCGATCTTCTGGGCGACGAGCCAGTCCGCGAACGCCTTGCGCTCGAGCGCGAAATGATTCCAGCCCTCGAAGCGGTTCGCTTCGTTCCAGAGCTGCGATCCGTTGACCACGAGCTTGATGTGCGCCTTGGAATACACCAACGCGTTGCGCAGCCACACCAGTTGTTGCGCGCCGAACATCGTCTTGTCCGGTCCGTCGAGCGCGTCGTTGGCCGAGCGATAGAAGCGATCGTCGAGCAGGAAGATGTCGACGTCGCCGATGCGCGCGCGAGTGAAGACGCCGGGCGTCCCGGGCAATCCGTACGACGGATTGGCCCAGTAGCGCTGGAACAGCTCGAGCGAGGTGCCCTTCATGACGTACGACATGTCGGCATCGTTGGGGCCGTAGTCGTGATCGTCCCAGGTCGCGAGATGCGTCGTGGCGGTGAGCAGCCGCGCGAGCGGGGCGAAGCCGCGCTGGCGGCGGTAACGCGCATTCATCGCCACCGGATCGAGCTCGTCCTGCGGCTGGAAGTACAAGTAGTCGCCCATCCACAGCATGAGGTCGGGCTGCTTGCTTGCGATGGCATCGAAGATCTCGTACTCGCCGCCATAACTCTGGTTGCCCCAGCGCGGATCGGCGTCGGCGAGATAGAAGCAGGAACCGAAAGCGATCGTGATGTCGCGTGCGTCGGAGGGCCGTGACCAATACGCCTGGGTTTGTACGCTGCCTTCGCGGCGATCGTTGTCGCCGGCGACCACGTAGGACACGCGCGTGCCGGGCGTGAGGCCGGTCAGGCGGGCGATCACGACGTTGTCGTTGGCGGCCCCTGCGCTGAGGCTTGCGCTGCGCGCAGGCGCGTCGCCACCCGGCTGCCAGGTGACCTCGATGGGGCCCGGCGCGTCCGCCTGGATCCACAGCTGCGCGCTGGTGTAATCGGCAAAGCCGTGCATGAGCACCAGTCGGCCGACGGGCGGTTGGGACAGCAGCAGCGCACCCGCGCACGCAAGAACGCGAAGCCACGCCGGTGAACGAGGGATCGACATGAGGGTCGTGGACGGCGCGCGCCGGCGATGGATCACGGCGGACGATTGTGCCGCTTCCCCCCGGCGATTACAATTGAACGAAAGTGCGCGACGCCGTGAACCTCACGCATCATTTCCTGATCGCCATGCCGGCCATGGCGGATCCCAATTTCGCGCACACGCTCACCTACATCTGCGAGCACAACGCCGAGGGTGCGCTGGGGATCGTCGTCAACCGGCCCATCGAGATGACGCTGTCCACGCTGTTCGAGCAGATCGAGGTGCCGCTCAACGATCACGTTCTGCGCGAATCGCCGGTGCATTTCGGCGGCCCCGTGCAGGTCGACCGCGGCTTCGTGCTGCATCGACCGCTCGGCAACTGGCAGTCGACGCTTGCCATCAGCGACGAGGTCGGGCTTACCACCTCGCGCGACGTGCTCGAAGCGGTCGGGCGCGGCGAAGGTCCCAAGGACGTGTTCGTTTCGCTCGGTTATGCCGGTTGGTCGGCGGGGCAGCTCGAAGCCGAGCTTGCGCAAAACGCGTGGCTCACCGTCGCAGCGGATCCGGGCGTGCTCTTCGATCTGCCCGCCGAGCACCGCCTGTCCGCCGCGGCGAAGCTGCTCGGCATCGATTTCTCGCGCCTGTCCGACGTGGTCGGACACGCCTGACGATAACGTGACGCTGCCGGCGGACGCGACCATCCTCGCGTTCGATTTCGGCACGCGCCGCATCGGCGTCGCGGTCGGCAACACGATGCTGCGCATCGCGCGCCCACTGCTCACGCTGGAGCTGAAGTCGAACAGTGCCGACGCGATCGACGCGATCGCGCCGCTCGTCGAGGAATGGTCCCCTGCGCTGTTGGTCGTCGGCCTGCCGGTGCACGCCGATGGAACGGCGCACGACATGACCGCCAAGGCGCGCCGTTTCGCGCAGCGGCTCGAGATCGCGTTCGCCCGGCCGGTCCGGCTGGTCGACGAGAGGTACACTACCGCCGCCGCGGCCTCCGAGCTCGACGCGCGCGAGGCGGGGCGCGCCGGACGCTTCGTTCGCGACCAGCTTGCCGCGCAGTTGATCCTCCAGGCGTACTTCGACAGCCCCGATGACTCCAACCCAGCTCCCTGACGCCGAAGCGGCGCTTGCCACGCTGATCGATCGCATGCGCGGCGCGGTGGCGCACGAAGCAGCGTTCGTCGGTATCTATTCGGGCGGCGCCTGGCTCGCCGAGCGCATCGCCGCCGCGTTGCCGGGCAATCATCCGGTCGGCTACATCGACGTCTCGTTCTATCGCGACGACTACGATCGCACCGGCCTCAAGGGCGGCAGCAAGCGCACCGAGCTGCCGTTCGACGTCGCCGGTGCGACCATCGTGCTGATCGACGACGTGCTCTACACCGGCCGCAGCGTGCGCGCGGCCATCAACGAGCTCTTCGACTTCGGTCGTCCCGAATGCATCGAGCTCGCCGTGCTGGTCGATCGCGGCGGTCGCGAGCTCCCGATCGAGCCCACCTACGTCGCGGCGCGGGTCGCCGTGGCGCGCAATCTCACGGTCGTCCTCTCGAAGGCCGCCGATGGCAAGTTGTCGCTGGCGGTCGAAGCGAAGGCGGGCGCGACGTGACGCGCAATCCGCAACTCAACACCAACGGCGAGCTCACCCATCTGCTCACGCTCGAAGGCCTGCCTGCCGAGGTGATCCGCAACATCCTCGACACCGCGACGCCGTTCGTCTCGATTGGCGAGCGCGAGGTCAAGAAGGTGCCGCTGCTGCGCGGCAAGACCGTGTTCAACCTGTTCTTCGAGAGTTCCACGCGCACGCGCACCACCTTCGAGATCGCCGCGAAGCGACTGTCGGCCGACGTGATCAACCTCAACGTGAGCGTCTCGTCGACCTCCAAGGGCGAGACGCTGCTCGACACCATCGACAACCTCGTCGCGATGAACGCGGACATGTTCGTCGTGCGCCATTCGCAATCCGGTGCGCCGCATCTCATCGCGGCGCACCTCGATGCGCGCGGGCATCGCGAGGTGCACGTGGTCAACGCCGGCGATGGTCGCCACGCGCATCCGACCCAGGGCCTGCTCGATCTCTACACCATCCGCCATTACAAGCAGGATTTCCACAAGCTTTGCGTAGCGATTGTCGGCGACGTGCTCCATTCGCGGGTGGCACGCTCGCTCATCCACGGCTTGACTACCCTCGGAACGCCCGAGGTGCGCGTGATCGCGCCGCGCACGCTCCTGCCCACGCACGTCGAGGCCATGGGGGTTCGGCTCTTCCACGATATGGCGTCGGGATTGCGCGATTGCGACGTGGTGGTGATGCTGCGTCTGCAGAGCGAGCGTATGAAGGGACCGCTGCTGCCCTCCGCCGGCGAATATTTCAAGCACTACGGCCTGACGCCCGACAAGCTCGCCTTCGCCAAGCCGGATGTAATCGTGATGCACCCGGGCCCGATGAATCGCGGCGTGGAGATCGATTCGGCGGTCGCGGACGGCGCGCGCTCGGTCATCCTTCCACAAGTGACCTTCGGCATCGCCGTGCGCATGGCGGTCATGAGCATCATCGGCGGCGTGAAATGAACGTCGAGATCCGCAACGGTCGCGTGGTCGATGCGTCGCAGGGCCTCGATCGCGTGGCCTCGCTTTACATCAGCGAGGGTCGGATCGCGTCGATCGGATCGGCTCCGGCGGGATTCCGCGCGAGCAAGACGCTGGATGCAAACGGGCTGGTCGTCTGCGCGGGTCTCGTCGATCTCTCGGCGCGGCTGCGCGAGCCGGGCTTCGAATACAAGGCGACACTCGAGTCCGAGCTCGATGCCGCGATCGCTGGCGGCGTCACGAGCCTCGCATGTCCGCCCGACACCGATCCGCCGCTCGACGAGCCTGGTCTGGTGCAGATGCTCAAGCATCGCGCGCGATTGATCAGCAAGGCGAACGTCTATCCGGTGGGCGCGCTGACAGTCGGGCTCAAGGGCGCTACGCTGACCGAAATGAGCGAGCTCGCCGAAGCGGGGTGCGTTGCGTTCTCGCACGCCGACGTTCCGCTGTTCGACACGCAGGTGCTGTTGCGCGCGATGGAATATGCGACGACCTTCGGCCATCGCATCTGGCTGCGGGCGCAGGATCCGCACCTTGCGCGCAACGGCGTGGCCCACGATGGCGAAGTGGCTGCGCGCCTGGGGCTTGCGCCGATTCCTTCGAGCGCGGAGACGATCGCGCTCGCGACGTTGCTTGCGCTCGCGCGCGAAACCGGTGTTCGCCTGCATGTGTGCCGCCTGTCGACGGCGGAAGGCGTCGCAATGATCCGCCAGGCGAAAAGCGAGGGCCTGGACATCACGTGCGATGTCGCGGTTCATCACCTGCACCTGTGTGACGTCGACATCGGCTGGTTCGATCCGCAGACCTATCTGCAGCCTCCCTTGCGCGCCACGCGCGATCGCGCGGCATTGCGCGCCGGTTTGGCCGACGGCACGATCGACCTCGTCTGCTCGGACCACACACCAGTGGACGACGACGCGAAGCAGCTTCCCTTCGCCGAAGCCGAGCCGGGCGCTACGGGTCTCGAATTGCTGCTGCCGCTCACGCTCAAGTGGGCCACCGAAGCCGAAGTGGAGCTCCCAACGGCGTTGGCGCGTATCACGCGAGTGCCGGCGCGGATCCTCGGCATCGAAGCCGGCACCCTCGCGCCGGGCGCGCCAGCCGACGTGTGCGTGTTCGATCCGTCGGAACCGTGGATAGTCCGCGCGGCGGCGCTGAAGAGCCAAGGCAAGAACACGCCGTTCCTCGGCTACGAAGTGTCGGGGCGTGTACGCTACACGATTGTAGGCGGCAGTGTAGTGCTCGAAGGCTGAGGATTCGCCGCTTCGGGTCGCATTCCAGGCGGCGCATCGAGGTCGATGATGGCCAACCAAAAACGGCGCATTGAGCCGCGAAAGGCCGCCTGTCCGACGGCGCTCGCGCGCATCGCCTTGCGCGGCGAAAAGACGCGGTCCGAGCCGCTCGCACAAACCGACGAACGGCGCGTATGCCACTAGTTGACAGTTGTCACTAGGGAAACGACGAGCCGCGCGCCGGCATGGCTGGTAGCGGCACGCGCCCGGCCCCGGGGATGGCGCGATTCATGCTGGGAAGATGGGCGTCGTACCCGAGAACCCCGCTCCCGCCCCGCTTCCATGGCCGCCGCCGATCGCGTGACGACACGTTTCCGCCACGCTGCGCCGCCCCCGGTGCATCGCCGGCTGGCGCTTCCGCGCCGCCTGAGCGGACGCATTCGGCCCGGCCGAGGCATCGCCATCGCAACGCTGCTATGCGGCATCCTGTTCGCCGCGGGCCTGGCCGGCGCTACTGCTTATGGCGAGGAGGCTGTCGTCGGCAATGCAGCGCATCTCGCCACGTTCCTCTTGTCCTGCGTGGGTGTGCTTGCGTTGACCTGGATGCGAGTCCTGACCCGGCATCGCCAGCATGGCAAGAACGGGACGGGCACGCTACGCGACACACTGCTGCTGCGCGAAGGATCCGAGCCGGAAGAGTCACGTCGACGTCCCATCGCTGACCGGCTCCTGGCACCGCTCTTCGGAAGCAACGACGACGAAGACCGCGTGGCTACCGCGCGCGACGTTCATCGACTCGCGACGCTGTACGCGGTGCTCACCCAAACCAACGAAACCATCGCGCGCATTCGCGATCCGGAAGAGCTGCTGCAAAGCGTGTGCGGCATCGCCGTGCGCGACGGAGGATTCGCCACGGCGTGGATCGGCCTCGTCGGCGAGGATCGCGCAACGTTGCGTGTCGCGGCGGCGGCCGGCGAATGCGCCGCGTCGTATCTCGGCACGGCATACGCGCTGGACGCCGGCCGGCAAAGGCCCCCGGTGGTCGCGGTCGCCGAATCGCGTCACTACGTCGGCAACGATTGCTGTGACGACGATGTGCTGCCCAAAGCACCCGAGCCGCGTTGGCGATCGACTGCGGCGCTCCCGCTGTATCAGGAAGGTATCGTCGTGGGAGTGCTGACCGTCTACGCGCGCTCGCCCGATTACTTCGATGCGGAGCTCACGCGGCTTCTGCTGCTGCTTGCAGGCGACGTATCGCTCGCGCTCGAATCGGCGGCATCGGCACGTCGCCAGGCGCGTGCCGAAGCCGCGCTGCGTCAGCTCAACGCGACCCTCGAGGAGCGCGTGCGCGAGCGCACGCTGTGGCTCGAACAGGCCAATCACGAGCTCGAGGCCTTCAGCTACTCGGTGTCGCACGACCTGCGTGCGCCGCTGCGCGCCATCAGCGGATTCTCGAACCTGCTGATGGAAGAGCACGGTGCGCAGCTCAACGACGAAGCGCGCGCCTATGTGGGCAAGGTGCAGGCGGCCTCGGCTCGCATGGCGAACCTGATCGACAGCCTGCTCGACCTCAGCCGCATCAGCCGTGCGCCGCTCAATCGTGCCCGCGTGAACCTGAGCGCCATGGCCGAAGAGATCGTCGCCGAGCTGCGCGAATGCGAACCGGCGCGCAAGGTATTGAGCGCCGTGACGCCGGGACAGATTGCCGAGGTCGATCCGCGGCTGACGCGCGTCGTGCTCGCGAACCTCCTCGGCAACGCGTGGAAGTTCAGTGCCGCGCGCGTGCCCGCAGTCATCGAGTTCGGTCAGACCACGCGCGACGGACTGCGCATGTACTACGTGCGCGACAACGGTGCCGGCTTCGACATGGCCCACGCGGACAAGCTCTTCGCCCCGTTCCAGCGTCTGCACTCGGCAAGCGAGTTTGCCGGCGATGGCATCGGCCTTGCGCTGGTGCAGCGCGTGGTGCATCGCCATGGCGGCTTCGTCGCCGCCGAATCGGAAACCGATCGCGGCACGACGATCTACTTCTCGCTTCAGCCCGAAGCGGTCCAGTAGGCCGCGCGCCGCGCCAGCGCGCGGCGTTTCAACGCGGAAGTATCGATAGGCCCTGCTCGAGCACCGAGGTCAGCGCCGGCATCGCAAACGGCGCTGCAAGCAGGAGCATCAGCAGTCCGACCAGCAGCGTCAACGGAAATCCGACCGCGAACAAGTTCAGTTGCGGCGCGGTGCGGCTCAGCACGCCGAGCGCCAGGTTGACCACGAGCAGTGCGCCGACGATGGGAAGCGCAAGGCTCAATCCCGTGGCGAACATGCCCGACGCGGTGGCGACCAGTCGCGCCGAATCGATGCCGCGCCATGCGGTGGCGGCGATGGGAAGACTGTCGAACGAACCACGCAGCGCTGCGACGAGCGCGAGATGTCCGTTCAGGCTCAGAAACAGCAGCATCAAGCCGATCGAGAGGAAGCTGCCGATGAGCGGAGACTGCTCGGCATTCTCGGGATCGATGAATCCGGCGAACGACAGGCCCATCTGCAGACCGATGAGGTCGCCCGCGAGCTCGACTGCGGCGAACACGATCTGCATCGTCAGGCCGATCGCCACGCCGATCAGCACCTGGGTGACCACCTCGATCACGCCGAGCGCGGAAAACGGCGACACGAACGGCGCTGCGGGCAGCGTCGGCGCGATCACGAGGGTGATCACCAGCGCGAGCCCGATCCGTACCGGGAACGGCACGCTCGCATGCGAGAACAGCGGGGCAGCCGACATGAGCGCGAGCACGCGCACGAACGGGTACAGGAACGCGGCGAGCCACGCGTCGATCTCGGCGGGGGTGAAGGTGAGCATCGGTGGGGCGATGGGGCGTTAGGCAATAGGCGATGGGCCTATGCAAACAGCGAGTGCATGTTTGCTTTTGACACAGAGGTTCTGTTAGTCCCAATCGTCGTTAGTTTGCGGGTCACGTGGTTGTGCGCAAGGGCGACATTGACCGCATGGGCCCGTCACCCAGCGACCATCAACCATCAACCATCGACCATCGACCATCGACCATCGACCATCGCCCA
>DATKLH010000594.1:0-14048 GCA_035542515.1 Casimicrobiaceae bacterium | reverse complement strand
CGCCGCCGCCGCGTTCCCAGGAGGAAGCGCGCGCACGTGCGCTCAACCAGCAGGCTTCCAACTTCGAGCGCGCCGGACGGCCTGCGCAGGCCATTCCGCTGCTCGAGCAGGCGATTCCCATGTTCCAGCGCTCGGTGGGCGACCTCGATCCGGTCACGCCCGCTGCGATGCGCCGTCTCGCCAACGACTATCGCGCGATGGGCCGATCGAAGGAGGCGCTGCCTATCCATCGGCGCGCCTACGAATTGCGCAATCGCATCTGCCGGCCCAACAACGCATGGGCGCTCGAAAGCCTCGTCGACGTCGCGCTGACCTACGCCGAGCTCGGCCGCCCGGCCGACGCGTTGCCTGCGCTGGAATTCGTCGAGCGCCAGTTCCGCGGCAATCTCGACGACGACTTTCCCATCGCTCAGCAGGCGATTCGTGCGCTCGCGCTCGCTTACGCCACCATGGGCCGTCCCGCCGATGCGCTGCCGCTGGTGGAACGACTGCTCAAGCGACCGCGTGCGCTGACATCGCCGACGACACTGAGCGACCTGGCCGCGGTGTACTCCAAGCTCGGCCGCGTGCGCGAGAGCGCGGCACTCTACGAGAACGTACTGGACCTCGAAAAACAGGGGGGCCAAGCCAAGGAGGGCGAGCTTCTCACCACCAAGAACAATCTGGCCATCCTGTACTCGCAGTCCGGCCAGCACGAGCGCGCCTTGCCCTTCGAGGAAGAAGCCGTGCAGGGTGCGCTGCGCACGTATGGCGAGTCGCACCCGACCACGCTGTCCGACGAGAATCGTCCGGCGACCCGAGCTTCGCCGGCGTGCTGTACACCATGATGAAAGGCGATCGTCGCAATGTCACCGGGCTGGTGCGCGCGCCCGACCACCTGCCGCCGATCGATGGGCTGCCCTACGGCGACATCAGTCTTGCCGCGGGCGAGTTGATGCTGCAGGTCGCCGGCATGAGCGAGTTCGCATTGTTTGCCGCGGACAGCGCGGGGCCTCCGCTGATGCACGCACAGACGCCCGGTGGGCGCTGGACGCTGCAGTCGCGCGACCTTCCAGCCGGCCGCGCATTGCGTCGGGTTGCGCGCGTGAACCAACGCGACTACGAAGGTCGCATCCGCGTGATCTCCGCACAGGACGAATCGCTGGTGCGCAACCGCCTGGTAACGGCGACGGCAAGCGCTTCGCCGACGGCCGCCGCTCTGATGCGCGCGGAAACCCTCGACGAGCTCGACCTCCTCTTCCAGCGCGATCAAGTGATGCGCCGGGCGGGCCTGCGCTAGCGCGCGGCCGTGGTCATTTGCGTGTCGGCTTGATCGCGACGCCCTTGAAGAAGGTGTAGCAGAACACTCCGTCGCTCTCGGCGGTGCGATGAAGCGCACGGATACCGGCGTCGAAGGCCTCCGCGTCGATCAACCCGGCCCGGATTGCGGGCTCGCGCACGCCCTCGATCATCGCCGTGAAGGTCTTGCGCGTGAACCCGTCGACCCATTCGGGCCGGCTCGAATCCACATACACCATGCGCGGGGACACGCGCACGTCAGCGAACCCCGCGCGACGAAGCAGCGGGTAGACCTGTCGCCCGATCAGGGCATCCCCGCCTGCGGCCTTCTGCAACGCGACCTGGCAGCCGATTGCAGCATCGGCCGCCGCGCTGCGCGGATGGAAATAGGCCGAGCCGTGATCGCCCTCGATGACCGTGATCGTGCCGTCGGGCTTCAACACATCGCCCAGGCGCTCCAGTGCGTCGACCGGACGGGGCATGTGCTCGAGGACGAAGCACACGAAAATGTGATCGAAGGACTCCGGCGCGAAGGGCAGCGCCATGATGTCGGCCTGCTGAAACTGCACGTTGCCAAGTCGAGCGTAGGCGACGAGCGCCCGCGCCTGCTCCAGCGAATCGGCCGAAACGTCTACCGAGAAGATATGCGCGCCGGGGCTGTTGCGCGCGAGCGTCACCGTTTGCGCTCCCGTGCCACACCCTGCCTCGAGGACAAAACGGCCTGGCGGATAGGCGGTGTCGACGTGCAGGAGGTCCACCAGCGTGCGAGCCTGGTCCTGCAACCGCTCGCTCTCGCGGCGGTCGTAGCCGTGGACGTAGTCGTTGCCCATGCTCCAGCGATGATCTTGGCCCGGTTCCTTGTCGCGCTCGCTTTGCCGGCGTGCGGCCGCCGGGATGCGTCGTTACGCCTTGAGCCTGTACCCGGTCCTGAAGATCCACGCCACGATCATGACGAACATGACCAGGAACGCCAGCGTCATCATCACGCTCACGCCGACGTCGACGTCGCCGCGGCCGTAGAAGCTCCAGCGGAAGCCGCTGACCAGGTACACCACCGGGTTGAGCAGCGTCACCGTCTGCCAGAACGGCGGCAGCATGTGGATCGAATAGAAGGTGCCGCCGAGGAAGGTCAGTGGCGTGATCACCAGCAGCGGCACGAGCTGCAGCTTCTCGAAGCCGTCGGCCCAGATGCCGATGATGAAGCCGAGCAGGCTGAACGTGATCGCGGTGAGGAGCAGGAAGGCGATCATCCACAGCGGATGCTCGATGCGCAGCGGCACGAACAGTGCCGCGGTCGCGAGGATGACCACGCCGAGGATCACCGATTTGGTGGCCGCCGCGCCGACATAGCTCACCAGGATTTCGAGATAGGACACCGGCGCGGACAACAGCTCGTAGATGGTTCCCGTGAAGCGCGGGAAGTAGATGCCGAACGACGAGTTGGCCACGCTCTGGGTGAGCAGCGACAGCATGATGAGGCCGGGCACGATGAAGGCGCCGTAGGTCACGCCGTCGATCTCGGGAATGCGCCCGCCGATCGCCGAGCCGAACACGACGAAGTAAAGCGAGGTGGACAGCACCGGCGATATCACGCTCTGCATCAGCGTGCGCCGCCAGCGCGCCATCTCAAAGCGGTAGATCGCTGAAACCGCGTACGTGTTCATCGCGCGTTGGCGACCAGGCTCACGAAGATCTCCTCGAGCGAGCTCTGCGTCGTGTGCAGGTCCTTGAACTCGATGCCGGCCTGGTGCAGGTCGCGCAGCAATGCGGCAATGCTGCCTCGCTCGCCGTTCTCGTCATAGCTGTAGACAAGCTCGGTCCCGCCGTTCGCGAGATCGAGACGATACGGATGCAGCGCCTCGGGAAGAGCGACCAGCGGATGCGCGAGCTGCAGGGTGAGCTGCTTGCGGCCCAGCTTGCGCATCAGCTCCGCCTTGTCTTCGACCAGCACGATGCGGCCCTTGTTGATGACGCCGACGCGATCGGCCATCTCCTCGGCCTCCTCCAGATAGTGCGTCGTGAGGATGATGGTCACCCCCGACGCTCGCAACGAACGCACGAGGTCCCACATGCCCGCGCGCAGCGTGACGTCCACGCCCGCGGTCGGCTCGTCGAGGAACAGGATCTGCGGCTCGTGCGACAGCGCCTTGGCGATCATCAGGCGGCGCTTCATGCCGCCCGACAGCGTCATGACCTTGCTGTCCTTCCGATCGCGGAGCGACAGGTCGTCGAGGACCTTGTCGATGTAGGCCGGGTTGGCCGGCTTGCCGAACAAGCCGCGACTGAAGGAAACCGTGTTCCACACCGATTCGAACGCGTCGGTGGTGAGCTCCTGGGGCACGAGGCCGATCAGCGCTCGTGCGGCCCTGTAGTCGGTGACGATGTCGTGCCCGTCCACCTGCACCGATCCGCTGGTCGGCTTGACGATCCCGCAGATGGTGCTGATCAACGTCGTCTTGCCCGCGCCGTTGGGACCGAGCAGCGCGAAGATCTCGCCACGACGAATGTCCAGGTCGATGTCCTGCAACGCCTGGAAGCCGCCGGCATACGTCTTCGACAGTTGGCGCACGGAAATGACGGAAGTCACGGCGCGAAGATAACAGACCGAGCCGTCGGTTCGGCCGCGCCCCTTTGCATGTAACGCGATTCGTTGGTTCCGTGCCAGCGCCGAAGCGAAGTACGATCGCCCGATGCGTCCGCGACGGCGATGCGCACTGCTATTGCGCGATGGTCGTACGCCGCACTGCCTTGTCCGCCGACACGGGATGGGTCCGCAAGAAATCGACGATCCGCAGGACGACTTCAGCGTGGTGTCCGACCCAAAGGTGACCGCCGGATGGATATCCCACGAACTGCGCGCCGGGAATGTGCGCGGCGGTGTAGCGCGCCGGATCGAAGGTGCCGAAAAGATCGTCGGCGACGCTCACGACCAGCGTGGGTGCGCCGATGCGTTCGAGCTCGTAGCGTTGCAACGACAAGGTGATCCGTGCGTCGTTGACCAATCCGAGTCGGCGGCGCGACACCGGGAGGATGCAGTCGATGATGCGCTCGACACGCGCCCGCTCGGCACGGCTGGCGCTCGCCACCACGCGGGGCGGTGTAGCGACAATGCCCCGCAGCACGAGCGAACGCGCAATGCGCGGCGCAAGCCAGAACAGGAAGTCGCAGCGCAGCGCGGTGTCGAAGAGCAGCGAGGTCGCGGCTGGCGTCTCGAGCGACGTGGAGCCGGCCGGTCGCGGCACGTAGGCAGCGGGCACCATGAGCACCAGCGCACTGCACCGATCCGGATACCGCAGCGCGAATTGCATCGCCGACGGCGCTCCCGCCGAGGCACCGATGATGGCCGCGCGTGGAATGTCGAGCGCATCCAGGAGCGCGGCATGCGCGTCGGCCTGCGCGGCGGGAGACGGGTCGTCGGGCAGCGGTGTCCGCAGGTAACCGAAGCGCGACATCGCGATGACACGCAGCCCGCGCTCGACGAGCGCTCCTGCGAACTCCAGTCCCTGGTCGAAACCGCCGCCAGCGCCGTGGATGACGAGCACCGGATCGCCGTCACCCAGCATCGCGTATTCGATCCGCCCGCACGCGGTGTCTATGACGCGGCTGCCGCGTGTGACTCGTTCACGGGCGCGTCGGATGTCGCGCGCATAGCGATGGTATGTCGCCCACGTCACGCCCGACGCAACCGCCAGCGTGACCGCCCAGAACGCCTTGCGCATGATTCGATGCTCCGCGAGTCGCACGACTTGCCCATGCTACGGCAGCCTGGCGCGGCGCAGGTTGCGCCAGCACAACGTTCAGCACGACTGCACGGCTCGCTTGGCGCGTCGTGTGGAACCAAGGCGTTGTGCGCGGATGCAGCGTGCGACCGACCGTTAACGCGATTGAAGCTGCTGGTTGATGCGCGCGGCAAGGTCGGGGGCGCCCTGCGCGTTGGTCAGGATTTCCTGGAAGCGGTCGACCGTCATGCCCTGCCCTTCGACGGCCTTGGTCATTTCGGCCGACGCCTGCTGCTTGACGAGCGTGGCCTGCTCGGGCGTGGCGGCCGCTTCGAGCAGCGGCGTGTAGGCGTCCTTGACGCGTATCACGTCGAGCGCGGCGCCAACGAACGACTTCAGCTCGTCATCAGAGTAGTACGGCGTCGACGGCTCGGCGGTGACACCCTGATCGGGCGCGTTGCTGTCGACCTGTGCGAATGCCGGTGGTCCGCCCACCAGCGCCAGTGTCCGCAAACGCGACGGTCACAAGAGCAGTTCGGAACATGAGCGGATGACCTGTGGCTTGAATTGAGAAGAATGCACCGCGAGCGCGCGGCTTGCGACGGGGTGACACTAACCAGACCCACGCAGAGATGCAAAGTTCGTGGCGTGTCGCGGCCACGCGATCGTTCGCGTCTCTCACCACGGACGCATTTGCAAAAAAGGCC
Source organism: Casimicrobiaceae bacterium (assembly GCA_035542515.1). Lineage (GTDB taxonomy): Bacteria > Pseudomonadota > Gammaproteobacteria > Burkholderiales > Casimicrobiaceae > VBCG01. The sequence goes on along the minus strand of DATKLH010000594.1, from coordinate 8,344 downwards.
GGGGCGCAAGGTCAATGCAATGTCGCGAGCGTCGATCATGCTGCGTGCCCAACCTGACAATGTCATCCGATTCCTACAAGCGGTTGCGCCGGCGTCGCATCGTTTGGTCCCGTGGCACCGATCGGCACTCGCATAGCGATGGTCGCCCGCCTTGGCTTTGCGCACGCCGCGAGCGAATCCGCTGCGTCCCGATGCGCGCTGGGTCATCGTCGGCACGACGGGCCACTCGCGAGCGCCACGACCGGCGCGAAGCTTCAAGTCAGGGAACAATCGTACGAGCACCCGCTCAAAGCACGATGCGGCGACGACCTATCGGCCGCCTGACCCCGCACCTGAACACCAAGACGCGAGGAGGAAAGGCACCATGGCGAGATACGGCAGCAAGTCGCAGGCGAAAGTGAAGAAGGCGATGCACGAGCGCAAAGCGGGAACCTTGCGCAGCGGGCGCTCCGGCAAGAAGGTGAAAAGTCGCAAGCAGGCGATCGCGATCGGGCTCTCCGAGGCAAGGCGTGCCGGCGGCAAGGTTCCCGCGAAGAAATCGGCGCGCAAATCGTCGGGACGCAAGTCGTCGGCGCGGAAATCGTCGTCGCGGAAGTCCTCCGCGCGCAAGTCGTCGGGGCGTAAGTCCGCGCGCAAGTCGTCGTCCCGGAAATCCGCCGGCCGCAAATCGACAGGGCGGAAGTCGTCCGCACGCAAATCGTCGGGGCGCAAGTCCGCACGCAAGTCGTCGTCGCGGAAGTCCTCGGCGCGCAAATCGTCCGGTCGCAAGACCTCTCGGCGTTCCCGCTCGGCGAGCCGCGCTTCGTAGCGCGGATACGCTTCCGACAGCCGCTTTAGCCGTTGCCGTCGACGGCGTGAAGCGCGCGTCCGATCGCGCGTCCGAAACGCTCCTGCACGGCGCGCGCCGCGGCAACATACGGGGCCGCGCGCAGGAAGCCGTGGGTCAGCGTGTCGCCTTCGGTGAGCGCGGTCGATACGCCGGCGCTCACAAGGCGCGCGGCGAAACGCAGGCCTTCGTCGCGTAGCGGATCGATGCCCGCCACCACGATATGGGCTGCAGGCAATCCGGCAGCGCTGGCTCGCGCCGGCAATGCACGCGGATCGCTCGACTGCAACGACGGCAGGTAGTCATTCCAGTAATCGATCATGTCGGCGCGCGTCAGCGTGCCGGTGACCGCGTGCTCCCGATAGCTCGGTGTCTCGAAGTCGGGCTCGATGACCGGATAGATCAGCAATTGCAGCACAGGTCGCGGCCCGCGGCGATCGCGAGCCTCGATGCACGCACCGATGGCGAGATGAGCACCGGCGCTATCGCCGCCGATGCCGATGCGTCGCGGATCGATGTCCAGCGCCGGAGCATGCTCCGCGAGCCACAGCCAGGCCGCATATGCGTCGTCGTTGGGCGCGGGACAGGGATTCTCGGGCGCGCGGCGATATTGCACGCTCGCGACCACGATGCTCGCGTCGCGCGCCAGCGCGGCGGCGGCGCCGTCGTGCGTCATGACGCTGCCGGCGACCCAGCCGCCGCCATGCAGGTAGAGCATCGCCGGAAGCGTGCCGCTCCGTGGCCTGTACACGCGCACCAGGATTTCGCGGCCGGGCAGCGTGATCCAGTGATCGCTGCGCGCGACGTCGTCGGGCGGATAGGGAAAGCGTTGCGCCGTGGCTTCCAGACGTGCGCGGCGGGCTTGCGGAGTCGCGACGGCAGCCCGCGGCACGGCGGCCGCTACGCGCGCATTGAACGCGTCGAGCTCGGGGTCGACCGGCATCGCTAGAGCGACCGCGCGATCATCACAGCAGGCGCGCGAGGAATTCGCGCGTGCGCGCTTCGCGCGGCGCGTGCAGCACCTGGCTCGGGGGGCCGTGCTCGGCCACCACGCCCTTGTCCATGAACATCACTTCGTCGGCCACCTCGCGGGCGAAGCTCATCTCGTGGGTCACCACGACCATGGTCATGCCGTCGCGCGCGAGCGATCGCATCACGTCGAGCACTTCGCCTACCAGCTCGGGATCGAGCGCCGAGGTCGCCTCGTCGAAAAGCATCACGCGCGGCTCCATCGCCAATGCGCGCGCGATCGCCACGCGCTGCTGCTCGCCGCCGGAGAGCCGGTTCGGGTAACGGTCCTTCTTCGACGCGAGACCGACGCGCTCGAGCAATGCGAGCGCTTTGGCTTTCGCCTTGTCCGTGGGCACCTTTTTCGCCAGCGTGGGCGCCAGGGTGACGTTGTCGAGCACCGTCATGTTCTGGAACAGGTTGAAGCGCTGGAACACCATGCCGATCGATGCACGCGAAGCGCACAGCTCGTGCTCGCGCACCTCGTGCAGGCGATCGCCGACACGACGATAGCCGACGTATTCGCCACCCACGAGGATGTAACCCGCGTCGGGGCGCTCCAAATGGTTGATGCAGCGAAGGAGCGTCGACTTGCCGGATCCCGACGGCCCGATGATGCACACCACGCGTCCGGCCGCGACGTCGAGATCGACGCCCTTGAGCACCTCGACGCTGCCGAAGCGCTTGTGGATCCCGCGTGCCTCGATCATTGCTTCCATACGCTAGCGCGGCGAGTCACGCGTTCGTTGAACGTCATGCAGCCATGCTTCGCCGCTGACGCAAACGCGCTGGCGCGATCTGCCCAACGAATGTCTGACTCACCACAGCAGTGTGCTGTCCCGGAAACATGTCGCATTAGAGCAGCCGCATTCATGACGAAGGACATTGGCAAGACAATCGCAGGGACAGCACGCTACCCGCCCTGCGTGTTCACCGTGCGGGCGAGGCGCAAGCGGCTCCAGATGCGCGGGGTCGTCTCCACGAGGTCCTGCACGCTGCGCCCGAGCCGGCGCTCGATCATGCGTTGACCAAGCGTGAGCACGCTCGTGAGCGCGACGTACCAGATCGATGCCACGATCAGGAGCGGGATGGTCTCGAAGGTGCGCGTGTAGATGAGGCCTGCCGCGGCAAGCAGCTCGGTCACCGAGATGACGCTCGCCAGGGAGGACAGTTTCAGCATGCCGATGATCTGGTTGCCGGTGGGCGGGACGATGACACGCAGCGCCTGCGGCAGGATCACGCGCCGCATGGTCTGCGCACGCGTGAGGCCGAGCGCCGCGGCCGCTTCGCGCTGCCCCGGATCCACGCTCAGGATGCCGGCGCGCACGATCTCCGCCATGTACGCGCCTTCGCACAGGCCAAGCCCGAGGTTCGCCGCGACGAACGGCGTGATGATCGCGTTCGCATTGAGCGACACGAAATCGGGGCCGAAGAACGGAATGCCCAGCGTGATCTTGGGAAAGAGCGCGGCGAGGTTGTACCAGAAGATGAGCTGGACCAGCGCGGGGGTGCCGCGGAAGCAAACGATGTAGGTGTGTGCGGCGGTGCGCAGCAGCGGGTTCTGCGACAGCCGCATCAGCGCTGCGATCACCCCGAGCGACACGCCAATCGCCATCGCCGAGACGGTCAGCTCGATGGTGAGCTTCACCCCGTCGATGATCTCGGGGCTGAACAGATATTTCGCAACGACCTTCCATTGGAAGTTGGGATTGTTGACCAGGATCCACGCGAACCACGCGGCGATCAGAGCCACCAGCACGGCCGCGACCCAGCGACCGGGTCGCGCGACCGGGACCGGCGGCTTGGTTGCGAGGTCCAGGGCCTCTGGCGGGGACGGCGGGAGCGATGCAGCCGTGGTGCTCATGGCAGGCCTTCAGGCATTGGTGCGAAAGGGCGACGCGCGATCCGGGGTACCGCCGGTCCGCACACGCGCGTTGCCCGCACTCTAATCCCTTGGTCCACGATCCGCGATGGTCACCCTTACTGGAAGATCTGCGGCGAGGCGCGCTCCGGCGACAGCGCCCATTTTTCGAAGATCTTGTCGTAGGTGCCGTTCGCCACGAGCGTCTTGAGCGCCGCTTCCATCGCCTGGCCGAGCTTCGCGCGATCCTTGTTGAACGCGATGCCGCATTCCACCGTGGCGCCGGGAACCGGTCCGCCGGGAGCAGCCTCGAGCTTGCCGTTGGAGTGCTTGGCGGCGACGATCGCCGTCGCAAAGCCTACACCGGCCGCTTCGGCGCGGCCCGACTCGACCGCGAGCACCTGCGGGCCCTTGCCCTCGAACACGGCGAGCTCGATCTTGGGCTTGTTCGCGGCGACGCATTCCTCCGACTTCTTCTGCCACACGAACAGCGGCTGCGTGCCCTTCTCCACCGCGATGGTATGGCCGCATGCGTCGTCGTTGCGGACGTTGGTCGGATTGCCCTTGCGCACGACCAGCCCGTTGCTGAAGTGGCCGTAGCGCACGAACGACACGAGCGGCAGGCGCGCCGGGAGGATGCCCATCGCGGACATGGCCACGTCGACGCGTCCGCCGCTCACCGCGGGAATCATCGATGCGAAACCGATACGCTGGATCTCCGGCTTGAGGCCGAGCGTTTCGGCGACCGCACGGAACATGTCCACGTCCAGGCCGGTCTGCTCGTTTTTCTCGTCGAGGTAGTTGAACGGCTCGAAGTCGAGCGGCATCGCCGCGACGAGCACGCCCTTCTGCTTGATGTCGTCGGGCAGCATCGCGCGAGCGGCTTCGTCGACCGCGCCCTGCGATGCGAACGATGCGCAGAGGGCGAAGGCGCCGGCGACCAGCGCATGCAGCAAGCGCAACTTGCGAGTGGGTGCGGCGGACGCGCGCACGGTGACTTTCATGTCGATCTCCTTGAGGTCGGTCGTAGGCCTAGGTTGATACCCGAGGGCCTGGCAACGGCATGCCAGACCCTAATGCACAGCCTGCACGCGAGCGAGCGAGGCAAGCCGCTGCGCGTACGGGTAATGGCGATACTCTTCCTCGCACGGCGGACCCGCGGTCAGCCACAGCTCGCCCGCATCGAGATCGGCGAAGACCGACGCCACGGTCGTGCGACGTTCGAGCGGGTTCTGCCGCACGTCGGGATGCGAGCAGATCGCATCGGGCTCGTTCGCGTGATTGCGCAACGTCGCGCGAACGCGATCGAGATCGACGCGACGACCGCCGGCCTTGAGTCCGCGCCGCATCGCGTCGAGCCGGAACAGGCTGTGCGGATGCTGCGCGACGCGCACGTCGAGCGCCGCGAAATCGCACGACAGGAAATGGTTGGAATGCGCGACCACGCCATCGTCGGGCAAGGTCGCGCTGACACCGGTCGCATCGCCGGAGGTCGTCTCGAGATTGATCGCGAAGCCGTCGCGGTGCGCGAGCAGGTAGTTCGCGGAGAACGCGCGCGGAGCCGTATACACCATGCGCGTGGCCGCCGAGATCGTCTCGGCGTCGAGCAACGCGCGCAGCACGATGTGATAGGGCACGCCCGACTGATCGAAGTCGCGGCTCGACACCAGCGTGTTGGTGCACATGCCGAGTCCCGCGGCGTTGAAGCCGACCTTGGCGAGGTGACCCGCCTCGGCGATGGTCACGTACGACGGCAGATGCTCGCGATGCACTTCGAGGACCAGCGCGGTTTCGCGCGCGAACGGCAGCCAGTCCCAGTTCTGGCCCACGATGGTGCGTCCACCGGTGACCTCGGGCAAAAGTGCGAACGACGTGCATTCGCACGCCATGGCTTCGATGTCCCGGGCGGCGCCGGTTCCCGCGAACATGAGCTCGCTGCGCGCGTTGAGCGCCAGCACGTCGCCTTTGCCCACGCCGGCGCCATCGGCGATGCCGCGCATCTCGTCCATGCAATCGGGCGCGAACACGGCGATGTGCGGTTCGTAGCGTTGTGCGCGCGCTACCGCGTCGGGCCACTGCAGGCCGGCACGATGAACGAAGACATCGCGATAAAGCGCCAGCGAGCGCAGGATGCGCTCGCGCGCGAGCTGGCCGTAGCGACGTCCGCGCTCGTAGGGCGTGCCGCGCAGGACCAGGTGCGGAAGACCGAGGTCGACCGCCTCGGCCTGGCTCACTGCGCCGCTCCGCGGTCGACGACGGTCATGGTGTAGTTGGCCGACGCCTTGCCGCGCGCGGTCATGACCACATGCGCCGGGCCCTCGTATTGCGCGCTCGACGGCTTGCGTTCGCGGCTCGGCACGATGCGCCGATCACCGAGGCGGCGCGAGCGTTCGGCGGCCAGGTATTCGACGATCGCGCGACCGAACTGAGGCAGATCGCCCGGCAGCCGCGAAGTGATCAGGTTGCCATCGCGCACGACCGGCTCGTCGACATAGTTGCCGCCCGCGTGAATGACATCGTCCTTGATGATGGCGACACAGGTGAGCCGACGTCCGCGCGCGATGCCGGCGGAGGCAAGCACCCATCCGGCGTGGCAAATCGCCGCGACCAAGCTGCCCTGCTCGTGCACGCCGCGCACCAAATCGATCATCGACTTGGTGCGACGCAGCCCTTCGGGTGCGAAGCCGCCGGGGATGACAACCGCGTCGAAGTCGTTCGCCGTCACCTCGTCGACCGACACGTCGGCGGTGACCGGATAGCCGAGCTTGCTCCCATAGACCTGCTTGTCGGAGGGCGCGACCACGACAACGTTGCAGCCGGCCTCGCGCAGCCGCAGGACCGGATACCAAAGCTCGAGCTCCTGGTATTGGTGCTCGGCGAGAACGGCGACCTGCGCTTGGTGGAGATTCATGCTGGTTCCTTTGTCGATGCCCGCTAGAACGCGAGCAGGCGTGCGGGATTGTCGATCAGCACCGTCTCGAGCTCGCGGCGGCCGAAACCCTTGGCCGCGAGGCGCGGTGCGAACGTGTCGAAGATGTAGCTCATGGGCACCAGCTCGTTGAGCTGCTCGGGCTCCTCTTCGGTCACCGGGCCGCGGGCGTGCGCGAAAAAGCGATCGTAGGAGAACACCAGCCGATCGAGATAGCCCTTGTCGGCGAGCGCGACCACCGCGCTCGCGATGAGCTCGTCGAGCTGTGCGGCGCTTTCGTTCTGCCACGGGATACCGATGTGGTCGATCTGCAAACACGCGCCGCGCCGGCAGATCGCCTCGAGCTGGTCGAGGCGCGGATGCACGAACGCGTGGCCGATGATCACGCGCGCAGGATCGGCGCCCGTTTCCTCCAGCAGATCGAGCAGCTCGAGCCCCGGATTGGTGACCGCGTAATCCATCGGCTGGGTGTGGGTGTTGATCGCGCAACCGACCTTGCGCTGCGCACGCGCCACCGCCGCAATCGTCTTGCGCTCGTGCACGCCGATCAGTCGGCCGTCGTGACCCACCGGCGTCGGCTGGTCCTTGCCCAGGCCTCCGGTGGCGACCTTCAGGATGCCGGCCTTGTACGGCGTCAGCTTGCCGTCGTACACCATGCCCTCGGTGAGATCGCGAACCAGCATCTCCTCGATGTACTCCACCGACTGGCGACGCCAGTGGAACAGGATTCCCATTCCCGTGCTTTCGGGAAAGAAACCGGTGGTTGCGACGATATGCGCGCCGCTGCGACGCGCGACCTGCGCCATCAGCTCGGGGTGACGGCCGATCTCGGCAGGCGTGAGATCGACCAGCGTGCGGATTCCGCTTTGCAGGCCCTCGCGCACCGTTGCCGCGACCTTGTCCGCAGTGGCCTCGAAATCCCACACGTTGCGATGATCGAACTCGCAACCCGGATACGCGTAGCGGATGTGCTCGTGAGTGAGCGTGATGCCGGCCTCGCGCGGCGCGATGTCGCCGAGGACGGTGCGAATGCGCGCGACCATGTTCAACCCAACGCCGCAAGCAGGGTCTTGAAGAATTCCGGCATGTCGTCGACGCCGCGCGCGGTGACCACGTTACGATCGATGCAGACCGCGCGATCGGCGGGATTCGCCCCGAGCTCGCGCAGCGTAGCGGCACTCGAGGCAGGCGCGGCGACTTGCACACCACGCAACAAGCCGGCCTCGCCGACCAGTTGCACCGACGCTCCCGTTGCCGCGAGCAACGCCGGGCGCGTGCTCTTCAGCGCAGCGATCACGGCGGCTTTGCCCGATGTCAGAGGCGTTGTCGTTCCGGGAACCACGAGCACGTTGATCTCGGGCGGAATGCGTTCGAACGCGGCCTCGGCGACGACCGGATAGCCGAGCTTGCTGAACGCGGTGGTCTCGGTGTCGGCGCCGATCACCGTCACCGGCACCCCTTCCTCGCGCAAGCGCAGCACCGGATACCAGAACTCGAGCTCCTGGAAACCCTCGAGGAGAAACACGCCCACGCGGGCATCGGCTCGTCTCATGTCGTACCTCTGCGAAAGTAACCTGTCTGACAGGCAGACTTTAGAACAGGTTTGGGGTACGCGCAACCGCCCGACGCCTTCGCTTCATTGGCAAACCGCATTGACGGCAACGCCAGACCTTGCCTAGAATGTCCGTCAAAGCTGTAAGACAGCATGACGACTGACGAC
>DATKLH010000593.1:0-9029 GCA_035542515.1 Casimicrobiaceae bacterium | reverse complement strand
ACGCTCGTTTCTTCGCTGCTGTGTTGCACGGCCGGCGCCGAGGTAGCTTCGGGCCGGGCCGCGTTTGAGTCCGATCCGCGCGAAAGTATCGTGCGAGGCAGGCCAACAGAGGCCACGCTCGCAGGGGCCGGCCGGCCCGCGAATCCTTCGCGCGTTTGCTTACGGCTTGAAGCCGGTCGCCTGATACACCTGCTGGATGATGTCCTTGCCGATACGGCCTTCGTTCTCCTTGTGCACCACCAGCAGCGCCTTCTTCATCTGGTTCTTCTCGTCGGCGGTGGGGATGAGGATCTGTGTCTTGCCGCTCTTCTTGACCGCCTCGAGCGCGTCGTCGTTCTCCTTCTTCGCGATCTCGTTGGCGTAGTTGGTCGCATCCTTCATGCAACCTTCCAGCGTCGTGCGGATGTCGGCGGGAAGACCGTCCCAGAACTTCTTGTTGACGATCACCGCGTACTCGATCACGCCGTGGTCGGTCATCGCGAGGTACTTCTGCACCTCGTGCATCTTCTGGGTGTAGAAGTTCGATGGCGGGTTCTCCGTGCCGTCGACCACGCCGGTCTGCAGCGCCTGGTAGACCTCCGAGAACGCCATCACCTGCGGGATCGCGCCGAGCGCCTTCATCTGGTCGCCCAGCACCTTGGACGACTGGATGCGCATCTTGAGGCCCTTGTAGTCGGCCGGGAGCTTGATCGGCTTGTTGGCGCTCATGTCCTTGAAGCCGTTGTCCCAGAACGCGAGGCCGGTGATGCCCTTGCTCTCGAGCTTCTGGAACAGGAGCTTGCCAACCGGTCCGTTGGTGACCTTGTGCAGTTCGTCGAAGCTGTCGAAGATGTACGGCAGGTCGAACACTTCGAACTCGCGCACACCGAGCGGACCGAACTTCGCGACCGACGGCGCGAGCATCTGCACCGACCCGAGCTGCAGCGCTTCCATCTCCTCGCCGTCCTTGAACAGCGAGCTGTTCGGGTACACCTCGACCTTGACGCGTCCCTTGGTGCGCTCTTCGGCGAGCTGCTTGAAGCGATCTGCCGCCTTGCCCTTCGGGGTATCGACGGCCACGACGTGGCTGAACTTGATGACGATCGTTTGCTGCGCGAGCGCCGGCATGGCGAGCGCGAGCACGAGGCCGCCGAACACGAGACTGCAGAGGCGTTTCATGGGATCCCTCCTGGATGGATGCCGATTCGGGTTGCGCCGATGGCCGGCTGCGGTTCGGTGCAACGACGATGGGCGCAGATTCTACGCTTCGACACGGATTCTTCGGGTGCGTGCGCCGTGCCGGGTCGCTTTCCGGCTCAGCGGCGGGCCGGCCGAGTATCGCAAGGTCGGCGCATGGGTACTTTGCGCGGCCTCAAATCAGGGCAAAAGCCGAGGAGCGCGCTCGGCCCTGGCGAGGTCGCGGATACGGGCGAAGGCGGTGCGCATCTCGTCCACGGACGCTCCCCCGCTGAACTCCGCGAGCCGAATCGCCTTGTCTTCGATCTCCGCCTGGCTCAACGCGTTGCCCGGATCGCCCTTGGGTTCGTCGATGCGACTCTCGATCGTGCGGCCGTCGCGCGTACGAACCGTGACCTTGCCGATCCAGCGGGCGGGATAAGCGCGGTCCACCTCCGTATCGAGCACCATGGTGACCCGATCGCGGAACGCGGCTACGGCAGGATCGGCGAACCGCGACTCGAAGTCGCGCACGCTCGCGCTGCCGTAGCACGCCACCATGCCCAGTACGGTGCCGATCGAGAACTTCGCCTGATGGACGGTCGTCGGTCGAACCACCGGACCGAGGACGTCGATCGCGCCCTGATGGACGCGAGCGGTCACGGCGATGATGTCATCCGCGGCAAGGTGGTGTTGTCGCATTGCTGCGAGCAGGGCGTCGGCGGCCGGATGGGTGTGGCGGCAGGACGCGTGGAACTTGAAGGACGTCTCGACAAGCGCCCACCGCTCGCCCAGCCGGTCGGTGAGTCGACTCGGGTCGGCGTCTTGCGACATGCCGGCAGCCATTCCCTGCGCGCCGTCAAAGATGCGTTGCGCGCCGCGGAACCCGTCCCGCGCGAGGTAGGCGGAGGCAAGGCCGTCCGCTGCTGCCATGGCGGTGTGCAATTGCTTCGAATCGGCCGCATCGCGCAGGAACTCCCACAGTCCGGACGCCTGCGTGCCGGCCGATCCGAATGCATCGACCATCTGATCGGGCGTGAGGCGCAGCAGCCGACCCGCGGCCGCCGCCGCAGCGAGCGTTCCCGCCGTGCCGGTGGTATGGAACACCTTGTAATGCGAGCGACCGAGGAACTCGCCGACCCGAATGCCGACTTCGTAGCCAGCAACTGCGGCAGCCAGCATCTCGGGGCCCGAGCATCCTTCGCTTTGCGCAACCGCGAGGAGCGGCGGAAACACCACCGTTCCCGGATGCAGGACCGAGCTGTTGTGCAGATCGTCCTGTTCGGCGACGTGCGACGAGGCGGCGTTCACAATCGCAGCGAAGAACGCGCTGGTGCGCCGGCGCGAGACGAGCACCTCCGCAGGCCCCTCGCCCGGGCCCATCAGTCGTGCGAAGCGCTCGATGATCTCCACCGGCCGGGCGCCCTTGCCGGCAAGGGCCGAACCGAACCAGTCGATGAACAAGTCGGCGGCACGGTCCTGCACGTACGCAGGGATGTCGGCGAGCTGGAGTCGGGCGGCGAAATCCGCGAGGGTCTTGCCGGGATGATCGGTGATACGCATGGCGATCGCTCGGAATCAGACGGCGGCGTCGGCGCGCAGCGTCTCGATCGCGTCGGCGTCGTAACCGAGCTCGCGCAGGATCGCGTCGGTATGCTGTCCGAGCCCGGGAACCGGATCCATGCGCGGTGCGAAGTTGGTCGGCATGCCCGGAGGCAGCAACGCAGGAACCAGCCCCGCGGGCGTATCGACGCTGACCCAGCGCTTGCGCGCTCGCAATTGCGGATGCTCCCAGACGTCATGCATGTCGTTCATGCGCGCGTTGGCGATTTGCGCACGGTCGAGTCGCTCGATGACCTGCTCGGAGCCGAGCGCCGCAAACGTATCGGCGATGATCTTGCGCAGCTCCGCGCGCGCGGCGGTCCGCTTCGAGTTCGAGCTGAACCGCGCGTCGGTCGCAAGCTCGGGCTTTTGAAGAACCTGCGCGCAGAACGATGCCCACTCGCGCTCGTTCTGCAGGCCCAGCATCACGATCTTGCCGTCGCCGGCGGGAAACGGTCCGTATGGATAGATCGTCGCATGCGCTGCGCCGGCTCGCGGCGGAGGCGGAGCGCCTTCGTGAGCGTAATACAGCGGGTAGCTCATCCATTCCACCATGCTTTCGAGCATCGACACTTCGATGCGACAGCCGGCTCCGGTGCGACCGCGCTGGATCAGCGCGGCGAGGATGTTGGAGTACGCGTACATGCCGGCGGCGATGTCGGCGATCGATGCGCCTGCCTTCGCGGGTTCGTCCGGCGTGCCGGTGACCGAGAGGAACCCCGATTCGCTCTGGATGAGCAGGTCGTAGGCCTTCTTGTCGCGATAAGGTCCCGAGTCGCCGTAACCCGAGATGTCGCAGACGATCAGGCGCGGGAATCGTTCGCCCAGCGCTTCATACGACAAGCCGAGCCGCGCGGCGGCGCCAGGGGCGAGGTTCTGCACGAGCACGTCGGTCTGCGCGACCAGCTTGTCGAGGATGTTGCGCGCCTCCTTGTGCTTCACGTCGAGCGTCAGGCTTTCCTTGCTCCGGTTGGTCCACACGAAGTGCGAGGCGAGTCCCCGCACGCGCTCGTCGTACGCGCGCGCGAAATCGCCCACGCCCGGTCGCTCGATCTTGATCACGCGCGCACCGAGGTCGGCGAGCTGGCGCGTGCAGAACGGTGCCGCGATCGCGTGCTCGAGGGTGAGGACGGTGGTGCCGGAGAGGGGGAGCATGGTCATGAACCGCGGGGCTGGGGATTAGGGACCAGGGGCTAGTGTGCCAAGCCGATACGTCATGGTATTGAAGGCTGGATTGATGTTGCGCAAACGCGTGACCCTCGAAGGGGCACTCTAGCCCCCACCCGGCCCCTGACCCCGCCTTTCAAAACGACCGCGGCATCCCCAGCACATGCTCCGCGACATACGAAAAAATCAGGTTGGTCGAGATCGGCGCGACCAGATACAGCCGCGTTTCCCTGAACTTGCGCTCGACATCGTATTCGTGCGCGAAGCCGAAACCGCCGTGCGTCTGCAGGCACACGTCCGCCGCCTGCCATGAGGCCTTCGCCGCAAGATGCTTGGCCATGTTGGCTTGCGCGCCGCACGGCAGGTGCGCGTCGAACAGCTCGCAGGCCTTGAAGCGCATCAGGTTGGCTGCCTCGACCTCGATGTAGGCCTCGGCGATCGGGAATTGCACGCCCTGGTTCTTGCCGATCGGACGGTCGAAGACGATCCGTTCGTTCGCGTATTTCACCGCGCGATCGATGAACCAGTAGCCATCGCCGATGCATTCTGCGGCGATCAGCGTGCGCTCGGCGTTGAGGCCGTCGAGGATGTATTTGAAGCCCCGGCCTTCCTCGCCGATGAGGTTCTCGGCCGGGACCTCGAGGTTGTCGAAGAACACCTCGTTGGTCTCGTGGTTCACCATGTTGGCGATCGGCCGCACCGTCATCCCGTTGCCGACCGCGTGCTTGAGATCGACGATGAAGATGGACATGCCCTCGGACTTCTTCTTGACCTCGGCGAGCGGCGTCGTCCGCGCGAGCAGGATCATCAGGTCCGAATGCTGGATGCGCGAGATCCACACCTTCTGGCCGTTGACGACGTAGCGATCGCCCTTCCGCACCGCGGTGGTCTTGAGCTTGGTCGTGTCGGTCCCGGTCGTCGGCTCGGTCACGGCCATCGATTGGATGCGCAACTCGCCCGCCGCGATGCGTGGCAGGTATTTCTCCTTCTGCGCCTTGCTGCCGTTGCGCAGAAGCGTGCCCATGTTGTACATCTGACCGTGCACGGCGCCGGAGTTGCCGCCGCAGCGGTTGATCTCCTCCATTACCACGCTTGCCGGTCCCAGCCCCAGCCCCGATCCGCCATATTCCTCTGGAATCATCGCCGCGAGCCAGCCGGCCTTCATCAACGCATCGACGAACGCCTCCGGGTAACCGCGCGCCTCATCGATGCGCCGGAAGTACTCGTCGGGGAATTGCGCGCAAAGGTCGCGGATCGCCTCGCGCATGTCCTGATAGGGATCGGGTGCTTGTTCCATGATCGAGGGGACGACACGACACGTGCGGGCGAACCGGCCGGCCAAGGGCAACACGAAGGGCACGGCGCAAGCGCCTCGCGTGCGTGCTCGTACGGCATCGTTGCATAGCTTCCGTGCTTCGCGTGGTCCCTTCCTCCGTATTCGAATCGGGGGCGATCGCCGCAGGCGCGTGCGCTAATCGGCGAGAGAATTGTGGCGCGCGCTTTCCGGCGCGCCGAGGACTTCGGGCGGATAGAGCCGCAGCTCGTCATCGGAGGCACCCAGCGTACGCCAGTTGGTGGTCTTGGGCACGATGCCTTCGTAGCTGCGCAGCTCCGCTTGCGCAATGTGCGGCTCGGCCAACCCCAGCGGCGGCGCACCGGCGCCGAACGCGCGCACGGCATCGATCATCTGGCGCCGGAACTGCACGATCGCAACGTCGCTCGCACCGAGGCGTTCCCGCGAGCGATCGGCGATGGGCCCCATGGTTTCCCACATGACCATGTCCTGGTTCGGAATGCCGGGAATTCCCGTGTGGTCGCCCAGCTTCATCTTCTGCCGGTCCTGCAGGTAGTTGTTATCGCGTGTGCGCACGCGTCGATAGCGCTCGTCGAGATCGATGCCGATGCGGGCGTGGCAGAACTTGCGCCATGCCTCCGCGTCGATGCCCGCACCCCAGTCGCTCCATGCGATGAAATAGAACATCGTGTGGGTGTCGTCGATGGGGACGTTGACGTTCGCGAGGCTGTAGACGTTGTTCGGTGGGATCAACACGGTGATCGGCGCGACGAACGCCGTGATGCGCACGTAGTCGCGCGTCGCCGAATCCTTGATCGGGCGGCGGATAGCCGCGTAGCGGAAGCCGTAGTTGGTCAGTTGCACCTGCAGGCGCGGCGCCTTGTCGGTGGATGGCCGTGGCCACACGCCGTCTTTCGCCATGGCGCGCTCCACGCGCGCGGGCGGCATGTCGGTGGAATGCAGGCTCGAGCTGTGCGCCGAATCGATGGCACCTTCGAGGATCTGCGCCCAGTTGCACGGCACCTCGACTTTCACGATGGCCACCTTCGCTCGTTCGTTAGGAGCAAACGATGGCGGCTCGAACTCCGGCATCAGGTCGCGCGGACCCATGTACACCCACACCAGTCCGGCGGCTTCGCGCGTCGGATACGCGGTGTGCTTGACCTTCTCGGCGAACCGACTCTCCGGCGGCTCGGACACCATTTCGACGACGTTGCCGTCGACGTCCATCTTCCAGCCGTGGTAGAGACAACGCAGGCCGCATTCCTCGTTGCGACCGAATACGAGCGAGGCTCGCCGGTGCGGACAATGCTCGCCCAGGATGCCAACGCGCCCCTCGGTGTCGCGAAACGCGACCAGGTCTTCGCCGAACAGCCGCACCTTGACCGGCGTGCCGTCGGGTTCGGCGATCTCCTCGCTCATCAGCGCGGGAATCCAGTAGCGCCGCATCATGCGTCCCATCGGAGCCTGGCCCTCGACGCGGCAGAGCAGCTCGTTTTCCTCCGGGGTGAGCATCGCAAAGTCTCCTCGATCGAAGCGTCGTGTGCGGCGAATCCGCTCCCTGAATCAGCGATCGTAGCGGATCAGCGGAGGACCGGGGCGCACTGGTGCGCGAGTCGAACCTCAGCGCCGCTGCGCGCCGATTCCAGGATGGCGAGGCAGACCTCGAGCGTCGCCATCGCCCATTCGCCGCTGTGCAGCGGAGGTTTTCCCGAGCTCATCGCGTCCGCGAGCTCGTCGATGACCTCGACGCGCGGGACCGTGGGCGCTGCGATCGGGTCGAGCCAGGCACGTTCGTCGTCGTAGATCATGACGCCATGGGTCATCGGGCGCAAATCCGCGCGCTCGCACGACGCGAGCACCATGCCGAAATGGTTGTGTCCGACCGGGATCGAGCCGCGTGCCGCGGTGTTGCCGTAGGTGCGCTGGTTCTTGAGGGCGGTCTCTTCGTCGGGCGACAACCGGGCGGGCAGCGCGGCGCGCGTGCGTCCGTATTGCGTCGGGTCTTTCGCGAAGCCGAGCTCGCCGACCCAGCCGACCAGCTCATCGCCGTCGAAGTGCGCATAGCCGCTGTAGGTCATCGAGGCGAACGCGCCATCGTCGAAAACCAGCAGGGCGGAATACGCGCCCTCGGAGGGTCGCGCCGGATCCCAGCGGCCGGTCTGCGCGCGCACGCTGCGCACGCGACCGCCGCCCAGCAGCCGCACGATGTCGATCTGATGCGCGCCCTGGCTGAACACGACGCCGCCGCCGCGCGCGGTGTCGAGCTCCTCGGGTCGCCGCGGGCGGTACATGAAATCGGTGTAGTAGAGCGCGTGGATCATCCGCACATCGCCATATCGCTGCGACGCGATGAGGTCGCGCGTGCGGGCAATCGGTGCGTCGTAGCCGTGGCTGTGTCCGACGAGCAGCGCGACCTTCGCTTGCGCAGCCGCCTCGATCATCGTTTCGCATTCGCGCAGCGTGATGGCCATCGGCTTCTCGACCACCACGTGCTTGCCGCACGAGGCTGCCGCACGGACATTGGCGGCGTGGAACTCGTGCGGCGAAGCGATGTAGACCGCGTCGACCTCGGCGTCGTCGCATAGCGCCTCGACGCTGGAATAAACGCGACCGCCGAGGTCGATCGCGAACTGGCGCAATGCCTCTTCGCGTGGATCGCTCGCGGCGACCAGTCGAATGCGCGGATCGGCCAGGAAGGTCGGCAACATGATCATGAATGCACGACCCAGTCCGACGACGCCCAGTCGAATCGGCGAATGGGGCTGCGTCGGGCTTGCCGTCATGACAATTGCAACACGAGCTCTGCCGAATGCGCGCGCGACACGCACACGGTGATCTCGCGCCGGCGCTGCTCTTCGGTGAGCACGAGGTCGCGATGATCGGGCTCGCCGGCGATGAGCTTCACGCGACACGTTCCGCACGTGCCGCTCTCGCACGAGCTCGGTACACGATACCCGTGGCGGCGCAGCGCTTCGAGGATCGACACATCGGCGGGCACGTCGATGGCTTCGCCCTCCGGCACCAGCTTCACCCGGAAAGGCTTGTCGGCGGCGGAATGCGCCACGTTGCGCGCGCTGAAGTCCTCGAAATGCACGGCGGACGATGACCAGTGCCCCGTCATGTCGCGCACCGCGTCCATGAGCGTTCGCGGACCGCAGCACAAGAGGTGCATGCCACCTTTGGGCTTCTCGAGCAGAGGCCACAGGTCGAATGCCTGATCCGGATCACCGTGGTCGTGGTGGATGACGACGCGGTCGCGAAAGTGCGATTGCGCGAGCTCCTGGCCGAAGGCAGTCGCTTCCGCTTCCCGTGTCAGGTAGCAGAGTCGAAACGGACGGCCCCGCTCGTAGAGGTGGTACGCCATCGAGCGGATCGGCGTGATGCCGACACCGCCGGCGATCAGCAGATGGCTCGACGCGGTGTCGACGAGCTCGAAATCGTTGCGCGGCAGTGAGACGTACATCGTGTCGCCACAGCGAACGTCATCGACCATGCTCGCCGACCCGCCACGGCCACTCGGTTCGCGCTTCACCGCGATGAGATAGTGGTTGCGTTCGCTCGGCGGGTTGCACAGCGAATAGCGCCGGGTCATGCCGTTGGGCGCTTGCACGAGCAGATGCGCGCCGGGCGTAAACGGGGGCAGATCTTCACCGCGCGGGTCGACGAGCTCCAGGCAGCGGATGTCCCGCGCGATGAGCGACGAGCTCGCCACCTCGACAACGAGAACGAGCTCCGGGTTCAATGCCTCGCTCATGGTTGATATCGCGCGGACGCTATGTTCCGCGCGCGGCAGCGCTGCAATCTTGTA
>DATKLH010000592.1:0-2037 GCA_035542515.1 Casimicrobiaceae bacterium | reverse complement strand
GCGCCGCAACCACTTCGGGGTTGTCGCTCGCGATCGCGGTGGACACCACTACCGCGTGCGCGCCCGCGATGTTGCGCGCAGCGTGCCCTTCGGCGATCGCACATCCGAGCTGTGCCAGTCGACGCGTGGTGGCCGACGCGGCAATGTCGGAGCCCGACACGCGAAAGCCCTGCGTCACCAGCACTTCGGCGATGCCGCTCATGCCGGCGCCGCCGATGCCGACGAAGTGGATGTGCTTGACCTTGTGCTTCATCGCGCAAGCTCCGCACATACCTCGGCGACCCGCGCGGCCGCGTCGGGCTTGGCGAGCTTGCGCGCCGCCTTGGCCATCGCAAGCGCCTGCGACCGGGTGAAGCTCGCGAGCAGTGCCTCGAGTCGCTGCGGCGAGAGCTCGGCCTGCGGGATCACGAACGCGGCGCCAGCCGAAGCCAGGAAGCTTGCGTTCGCGCTTTGCTCGTCGGCGATGGCGCCCGGCAGCGGGACCACGATCGCCGCGATGCCCACCGCCGCAAGCTCGGCAACCGTCAGCGCGCCGCCGCGACAGATCACCACGTCGGCCCACGCGTAACGCGCGGCCATATCGTCGATGAACGGAACGCATTCCGCGCTCACGCCCGCGCGCGCATACGCGGCACGCAGCGCCTCGATGTGCCGCTCGCCCGCCTGATGCACGCAGAGAGGACGCGCGACGGGCGGCATCAGCGCGAGCGCCGCGGGCACGCATTCGTTCAACGCCTGCGCGCCGAGGCTGCCACCGACCACCAGCAGGCGCAACGGACCGCTGCGATCGGCAAACCGCTTCTGCGGCGCATCGACGTTGACGATCTCCTCGCGCAGGGGATTGCCGACCCATTCCACGTTGCGCGCCCGGCGAGCGCCGAAGGCATCGGGAAAGCCGAGCAGCACGCGTCGCGCGCCGAACGCAAGGATGCGGTTGGCAAGGCCCGGCACCGCGTTCGCGTCGTGAACCACCAGCGGACGTCCTGCTGCCACACCCATCAGCGCACCGGGAAACGAGGCGAATCCGCCGAAACCCAGCACGACGTTCGGCTGGCGGCGACGGATCACGCGCCAGCTCGCGATACATGCGGCGAGCAATGCGAAGGGGCCGAGCAGCAACGTTCGCCAACCCTTGCCGCGAACCCCGCGAAACGAAATGCCCTCGAATTCGACGCCGTGCTGCGGAACGAGCTTCGCCTCCATCCCTTCGCGCGTCCCGAGCCAGAACACTTTCGAGCCGCGCGCGGCGAGCTTCGCCGCGACGGCGAGCCCGGGAAACACATGGCCGCCAGTGCCGCCGGTGGTGATCATGACCGTCGTCATGCGCTGAATCCCGACGCCCATGGTCGATCGTCGATAGTTGATGGTCGACGCGACAGGAACAGCCGACGCCGGAGAGTTTCCGCCAGGCCGGATCGCGGTTGCATCGTCACGACAAACATCGTTGCAGGGTTGAGTACCGACGATCGCAAGGAACCTTCGACCATCGACCATCGACCATCAAGCCGTCGCCTCTGGTTCATACGGCAAACCCGCGCAGCATGCGCCGGTTCTCGAAATCGATCCGAAGCACGATCGCGATCGCGATGCAGTTCGCGACGATGCCGCTGCCGCCGAACGACATGAGCGGCAGCGTGAGGCCCTTGGTCGGCAGCACGCCCATGTTCACGCCCATGTTGATGAACGCCTGCACGCCGATCCACACGCCGATTCCGTAGGCGACCAGCGCCGCGAACGGGCGCTCCAGTCGCGCCGCCTGGCGACCGATGGCATAGGTGCGAAACAGCAACCACGCGAACAGCAGCACTACGACGGCGACACCGACGAACCCGAGCTCCTCGGCGATGACCGCGAGCAGAAAGTCGGTGTGCGCCTCGGGCAGATAGAGAAGCTTCTCGACGCTCGAACCCAACCCCACGCCGAACCACTCGCCGCGGCCGAACGCGATCAGCGCATGCGACAGCTGGTAGCCGCGGCCGAACGGGTCCGACCACGGGTCCATGAAGCCGAAAATGCGCTGCATGCGGTAGGGCGAGG
>DATKLH010000591.1:0-5725 GCA_035542515.1 Casimicrobiaceae bacterium | reverse complement strand
CTCGCCTTCGTTGGCGACGCGGTGGAAGCGTTCTTCCTGGAGATCCAGGGCTCGGGCCGCGTTGTGCTCGACGACGGCACGACGCTGCGCCTCGGATACGCGGACCAGAACGGCCATCCCTATCGCGCAATCGCGAACGTTCTGATCCAGCGCGGCGAGATGACGCGTGACACCGCGTCGATGCAAGCGATCGCGCAATGGGGACGGACGCACTCATCCGAGCTGCCGTCGCTGCTGGAGGAGAATCCGAGCTACGTCTTCTTCCGCGAGCTGCCGACGCCAGCGCCGGGCTCCCTCGAAGCCGCCATCGATGGGCCCACCGGGTCGCTTGGCGTCCCGCTGCTGGCGCAGCGGTCGGTCGCGATCGACGCGCGCGAGCTGCCGCTCGGCGCACCGTTGTTCATCGATACAACGCAACCGTCGACGGGAGCGCCGCTGCAACGGCTGGTGCTTGCGCAGGACACCGGGGGTGCGATCCGCGGACCGTTGCGGCTCGATTACTTCTGGGGCTTTGGCGCGAACGCCGGCAACGAAGCCGGACGCATGCGACAGCAAGGCCGGTTGTGGCTGCTTTGGCCGGCGGGAACGGAACCGCCGGCGATGATGGCCAATTGAGTCGCTGATGGGCGATGGGCGATGGGCGATGGGCGATGGGCGATGGGCGATGGGCGATGGGCGATGGGCGATAGTCGATAGTCGATAGTCGATAGTCGATAGTCGATGGTCAGTACTTCATGGTGGTGGCGTGCGCCTGCGTTGAACGATGGGCGGCGGGCGTCCATCCCCCAAGAGCGCGAGGACGGTCAACGCGTAGGCTCGCAGGCTACTGTGCAGGAGCCCTGCCGATGAACCAGCCGCGTCGGCTTGGAAGTGAAATGCGACGCGCGTCGTCGCGCGACGCGGAACCGACGGTTACTCCGCCGCGTGCGACAGCACGTCCTCGGCCTGCCGATCGGCGTGATAGGAGGATCGCACCAGCGCTCCGACGGCCGCATGCCGGAAGCCGAGCGCGTAGGCCTCCCGCTCGAACATGGCGAACGTGTCGGGATGCACATACCGCAGCACCGGCAGATGCCCGGTCGATGGTTGCAGGTACTGGCCCAGCGTGAGCATGTCGATGTGGTGCGCTCGCATGTCGGCCATCACCGTGACGATCTCTTCGTCGGTCTCGCCCAGGCCTACCATCAGGCCGGACTTGGTCGGAATGTCAGGGAAGCGCGCCTTGAATGCGCGCAGCAGTTGAAGCGAATGCGCGTAGTCCGACCCGGGACGCACCTGCTTGTACAGGCGCGGCACCGTTTCGAGGTTGTGATTCATCACATCCGGAGGCGCTGCGGCGAGCACATCGAGCGCACGATCCATGCGGCCGCGGAAATCGGGAACCAGCACCTCGATCTGCGTTTGCGGTGAATGCTCGCGAATCGCCTGGATGCACGCGACGAAATGACCCGCGCCGCCGTCGCGCAAGTCGTCGCGATCCACGCTTGTCACCACGACATAGCGCAGCTTCAGTGCCGCGATGGTCCTGGCGAGGTTGAGCGGCTCCTCGGCGTCGAGCGGCAGCGGACGACCGTGACCGACATCGCAGAAGGGGCAGCGTCGCGTGCAGATGTCGCCCATGATCATGAAGGTTGCAGTGCCTTTGCCGAAGCACTCGCCGATGTTCGGACAGGAGGCTTCCTCGCACACCGTGTGAAGGTTGTGCTCGCGCAGGATCTTCTTGATCTCGTAGAAGCGCGGCGAGCCGCCGGCGCGCACGCGGATCCACTCGGGCTTGGGCAGGCGCTGGCCGGCAACCACCTTGATCGGGATGCGCGAGGTCTTCGCCTCGCCGGTGTGCTTCACGCCAGCGGCGTTGGACGCGACGTGGAGATCGTCGGGCGTGGCCATCAGTGCGACAGCAGATGACGCGCAAGCAGCGGAGCGAGCTCGGCACCGGCTTGCGCGACGCTCGATTGCACGCCCAGGTCGACGAGCTGGGTCACGCGCAACCCGGGATAGCCGCAGGGATCGATGTCGGAGAACGGCTGCAAGTCCATCGCGATATTGACGCTGACGCCGTGATAGCTGCAGCCGTTGCGGATCTTGAGGCCCAGCGCGGCGATCTTCGCTTCCTCTTGATCGATGTGAACGTACACGCCCGGCGCGGTCGGTTTTCCGTGTGCGCGCACGCCACGGATCCCGAGCCATTCTATCACCGCGTTTTCGATGCTCCGGACCAGCGCGCGCACGCCGACACGCTGCCGCCGAAGATCGAACATCAGGTACGCGAGGAGCTGTCCTGGTCCGTGATAGGTCACCTGCCCACCGCGATCGACCTTGACGATGGGAATCGCCGTTGAGCGCAGCACGTGCTGCGGGCGTGCACCGAGCCCCAGCGTGTACACCGGCGGGTGCTCGGTGAGCCAGATCTCGTCGGGCGTGTCGTCGGCGCGGCTGTCGGTGAAGCTCTGCATCGCACGCCACGTGTCGACGTACGCCGTGCGGCCCAGCGCACGAATGCGAACGCCCGCGACGGTGTCGACCGCGTCGGACAAACGTGTGGCCGCCGAAGGTGTGGCGATGCCGTCGTTGCCAAGCGCGGCGCTTGCGATCACAACACCATCGTGACCAGCGGGTGGGCGCACAGCTCGCGATACAGCGCATCGAGCTGGTCGCGCGAGACGGCATTGATCGTGGCGGTCACGGAGATGTAGTTGCCCGCCTTCGACGCGCGCATCTCGAGCGTCGCCGGATCGTAGTCGGGGGCGTGCTTCTGCACCACCTCGACCACCGCCTGGGCGAAGCCGGGTGTGGTGCGGCCCATGATCTTGATGGGAAACGAGCACGGGAATTCCAGGCCGGGCGCCTGCGCGGCGACCAGTCCCGGTTCGGGTTGCGTCATGACATTGCCTCCGACCGGGCCGACGAGGCTCGGTATCGATCCCGCAAATATGCGGCCGGAGCGCGCCCGTTGCAACCGCCATCGGCAAGCGAGGGGCGAGGCTGGGGACCAGGGGGTCGGGGGCTGGCGTGCGTTCGTCCGGGCAGCTCGGTCCGTGCGCAATCGCCACGCCTTACTGCTGCACGCCGTCGCGATCCCGCATCGCAAGCACGCCATCCCCCCCCCGACCCCTAGCCCCGAGTCCCGGGTTTGCGTCACGCGTACATGTAGTCACGCGTCAGCGGATGCGGGAGACGGCCATCGGGCAGCGGCTTGCCGGCCAGCACCTGCCACAGCGAAAGCCAGCCGCGATCGAACGCATGGGCCGAGCCGGCCAAATAGATGCGCCAAACGCGAAAGCGCTCCTCGCCGGCTTCCGCACGCGCCTGATCGGCGTGCGCTTCCAGTCGATCCGTCCAGTGCCACAACGTGCGTGCGTAGTGCTCGCGCAAGGCCTCCGCGTCGACCACCTCGAGACCTTCCGCGGTCACCGCCTGGATGACGCGCGATACGTGCGTGAGCTCTCCGCCGGGAAACACATACTCCTCGATGAAGTCGCCGATGCCGCTTCCGAGGCTGCGCCCGCCGAGCCAGTTGTGCGTGATGCCATGGTTGAGCACGAATCCGCCCGGCTTGAGCACGCGAAAGATCTTGCCGAAGTACCTCGGAAAATGGGCAAGGCCGACATGCTCGAACATGCCCACGCTCGCGATCTTGTCGTAGAGCACGTTCTCGGGCAGCTCGAGGTAATCGCGCAGCTCGACGCGCACGCGATCCTGCAGTCCGCGGGCCGCGATCTCGGCTTGCGCGTGCTCGAACTGCCGTTGCGAAAGCGTGATGCCGGTCGCCTCGACGCCGTAGCGCTCGGCCGCCCACAGGATCAGGCCGCCCCAGCCGCATCCGATGTCGAGGAAGCGCTCGCCCGGCGCAAGGCGCAGCTTGCGGCAGATGTGGTCGAGCTTCTGCGCCTGCGCATCGTCGAGCGTATCGTCGAGCGACTTGAAGTACGCGCACGAATACACCATGCGCGAGTCGAGCCACAGCCGATAGAACGCGTTGGATACGTCGTAGTGATGCTGGATGTTCGCCTTGTTGCCGCGGCGGCGATTGAGCAGGTTGCGCAGCCGGGCGCGTGCGCTGTTGCTCGTGTTGTCGATGTGCCCCACGAGTGCCTCCGCGATGCCGAGCACGCGGCGCGCGGGTCCGGTGAAATCGACGTCGTTGTGCACATACGCGCGGGCGAGCGCCCCCATCGCGGGCGAGGCGAGCGCGCGCAACCCGGAGAAATTGCGGGCGATGACATCCACCTCGGGTGTCGAGGAAAGCTCGACACGTGCACCGTTGGGCAGGACGAGCGCAATGGGCAGGTCGCGGCCGGCATAGCGGCTCGCGATGATCTTCTGCAGCGGTTCGGGCATGGTTGGCCTTTTTTCGCGCAAATCGCGGTGCGTGGATCGGGCAGCGCGAGGGGCAGGGCCTGGAGCGCTGCAAACCAAGTTTAGCAACACGCCAAAGCCGTCGGCCCGCCAGCTTTTGACACCTGCCGGGCGGGCCTCCTACCATCCTGCCTGCCTCGCCGGCCCGATGGCGTCGTCGAGCGCTTTTCATGCCCTCACGCACCCGCACGCCCGAAACCCATCCTGCGTTCAGCGAACGCCAGTACCGGGACGCGCTTGCCCAGCTGGCAACTGGAGTGACGGTGCTGTGCGCGCGAGCCGAAGAGGATCGCTATGTCGGCTTCACGGCCAGCTCGTTCAACAGCGTTTCCCTGCAACCGCCGCTCGTGTTGTGGAATCTCGCGGTCTCCTCGGCTGCGCTGTCATCGACGTTTGCCGCGGCGCAACGCTACGCGATCAACGTTCTGTCGGCTTCGCAGCAGGACATCGCGATGCGCTTTGCGCGCAGGCCGCACGCCGAACGTTTCCGCGACGTGAGCTATCGGCTCGGCTGGTCGGAGGCGCCCCTGATCGACGGATGCATCGCGTGGATCGAATGCCGCCATTACGCGCAGCATCGCGCCGGAGATCACGTGATCTTCATAGGCGAAGTGGTGACGGTCGAACGGGCTCCCGGGCCGCCGCTGGTGTACCACCGCGGTCAGTTCGGCACGGTGAAGATCGACTGAGCCGAACGGCGCTCGCAGGGGCGGCGCAACGTGACCGGACGCCGCTATGCTATGAAAGACAAAGTCGCTGGGTCCCCGCCTGCGCGGGGACGCAACGTGACCGGACGCCGCTACGCTGGCGTCCTTTCACGTTGCGGTTTGCTTGCCTGGAATGCGGCGTAGACGCGCTTGAATACGGGTCCCGGGACACCGGTGGCGAACGGCTTGCCGTCGACGCTGGTGATCGCGAGCACTTCCTTGGTCGACGACGACAGCCACAGCTCGTCGGCGCTCAGCGCCTCGCTTTTTGCCACCGGCCGAATTTCCACCGGCACACCAGCCGAGCGCGCGACCTCGAGGGTGGCATCGTAGGTGATGCCGGGCAGGATGAGGTTGTCCTTGGGCGGCACGAGCACGGTACCGTTCTTCACCGCGAGCACGTTCGAGGCCGACGCCTCGGTGAGATAGCCATCGCGGAACAGGATCGTCTCGGTGGCACCGACATCGGCGGCGAGCTGGCGCATGAGCACGTTGCCAAGGAGCGATGTCGTCTTGAGATCGCAGCGATGCCAGCGATTGTCCTCGGCAGTGACGACGGCCACGCCGCGCTCCACTTGGTCGCGCGTCGGGATCGTCAGCGGATTGCTCATCATGAACACCGTCGGCGGCACATCGGCGGGAAAGGCATGGTCGCGCTT
>DATKLH010000590.1:0-9573 GCA_035542515.1 Casimicrobiaceae bacterium | reverse complement strand
GGCTGTACGGCGGCTGGACGGCGCTATTCCTCGCCTCGACCATCCTGACCAGCGTGACGGGGTACTTCTTTCCGCGCGACCACATCCTGCCCTCGCATATCGTCGGAGCGATCTCGCTGGTGCTGCTGGCGCTGTGCGTTGCAGCGCTGTATCGTTTTCGACTCGCCGGCGCCTGGCGCTGGATCTTCGTCGCCAGCGGTTTCGCCGCGCTTTACCTCAACGTCTTCGTGGGCGTGGTCCAATCGTTCCTGAAGATCCCGTGGCTCGCCGTGCTCGCGCCGACTCAGAAGGAACCGCCCTTCGTCATCGCGCAGCTCGCCGTTCTCGCAGCTTTCGTGATCGCCGGCATCTTCGCGGTACGGCGATTCCATCCCCAACCCGCTGTTGCCGCGCTGCGTGCGGCATAGCGATCCGGACGCAGAATCATCGACAGTCCCGTTTGCACCATCGAGGAGATCCCCATGAACGACGTCGCCGCCAAGACCCGCCGCACCGCCACCCTTGCAACACCCACCAGCCTGGGCCACGACGCCACGCGCGATCTGTCGGGCGCGCTCAACGCGCTGCTCGCGGACTTCTTCGCCCTGTACCTCAAGACCAAGAACTTCCATTGGCACGTCTCGGGACCGCACTTCCGCGACTACCATCTGATGCTCGACGAGCAAGCCGATCAGATCTTCGCGACCACCGACGTGATCGCCGAGCGCGTACGCAAGCTCGGCGGCACCACGGTCCGCTCGATCGGCCACATCGCGCGCCTTCAGCGCGTGCTCGACAACGACGCCGATTTCGTCACGCCGCTCGACATGCTCGCCGAGCTGCGCGACGACAACGGCCAGCTTACCGCGCGCATGCGTGAAACGCACGACGTGTGCGACAAGTACGGTGACGTCGCCACCGCGAGCTTCATCGAGGTCTGGATCGACGAGGCCGAGCGACGCGCATGGTTCCTGTTCGAAGCGACCCGCACCGCGGAAGCCGCCGGGAGCTGATTGCGCGCGCCGAAGGCATGGTCGACACCATCCTGGTCAACGGTCGCATCGCGACGCTGCATCCGGCTCGGCCGACCGCAACTGCCGCAGCCATCGGCGATGGCGTGTTCGTTGCCGTTGGATCCGACCGCGACGTCATGGCGCGCGCGGAGCCGAAGACGCGCGTGATCGACCTCGCCGGAAGGACCGTCATCCCGGGCCTGAACGACAGCCACACGCATGTCATCCGCGGCGGACTGAGCTACAACCTGGAGTTGCGCTGGGACGGCGTCGCATCGCTTGCCGATGCGCTGCGCATGCTGCGCGAGCAGGCCATGCGCACGCCGGCGCCGCAATGGGTTCGCGTCGTCGGAGGCTGGAGCGAGTTCCAGTTCGCCGAGCGGCGCATGCCATCGCTCGCCGAGATCAACGCGGTTGCACCGGACACGCCGGTGTTCGTGCTGCACCTCTACGCGCGCGCACTTCTGAACGCGGCTGCGCTGCGTGCAGTGGGTTATACGCGC
The DNA here is from genome assembly GCA_035542515.1 of Casimicrobiaceae bacterium. Classification (GTDB taxonomy): domain Bacteria; phylum Pseudomonadota; class Gammaproteobacteria; order Burkholderiales; family Casimicrobiaceae; genus VBCG01. The sequence continues at coordinate 8,078 of DATKLH010000590.1, read as the reverse complement.
GATACGCACGATCCGCCGGGCGCCCGTATCGAGCGCGACGCCAACGGCAATCCCACCGGGATGCTCATCGCGAAGCCGAATGCGACCCTTCTCTACTCCGCGCTGGCGAAGGGTCCGCGACTGCCGCACGAGCATCAGCTGAACTCGACGCGCCATTTCATGCGCGAGCTCAACCGTCTGGGCATCACCAGCGTCATCGACGCGGGCGGCGGCTTCCAGGCCTATCCGGAACACTACCAGGTCATCGAGCGCCTGCATCGCGACGGACAACTCACGGTGCGCATCGCGTACAACCTGTTCCCGCAGCACCCCGCCGGCGAGCTCGACGACTTCGGTGCATGGACGCGCTCGCTCCGGCCAGGGACCGGCGATGACATGTATCGCCTCAACGGCGCAGGCGAGATGCTCGTGTACTCCGCAGGCGATTTCGAGGACTTCCTCGAGCTGCGTCCCACGCTCGCGGCGTCGATGGAAGACCAGCTCTACGAGGCGGTGCGCCTGCTTGCGCAGAATCGCTGGCCGTTTCGCATGCACGCGACCTACGACGAGACCATCGGCCGCGCCCTGTCGGTGTTCGAGCGCGTGCACCGCGACGTCGGGCTCGACGACGTGCGCTGGTTCATCGATCACGCGGAAACCATCCGGCCGGGGAATATCGAGCGCATCAAGGCACTGGGCGGCGGCATCGCCATTCAGCACCGCATGGCCTACCAGGGCGAGCACTTCGTCGCGCGCTACGGCGCAGAGGCCGCGCGGGAGACGCCGCCGGTGCGTCGCATGCTCGACATGGACGTGCCGGTTGGCGGCGGCACAGATGCGACGCGCGTGGCCAGCTACAACCCGTGGGTCGCGCTCGCATGGCTGGTGTCGGGACGCACCGTCGGTGGGCTGCGGCTGACGAGCGAGTCGGCGCGGCTCACGCGCCTCGAAGCGCTGCGTTTGTGGACTGAAGGCAGTGCATGGTTCTCCGGCGAGCAGGGGCGCAAGGGTCGCGTGGCCGCCGGCCAATACGCTGACTGCGCGGTGCTCGATCGCGATTTCTTCGATGTCCCCGAGGACGAGATCGCCTCGATCGTGTCGGTGATGACGATCGTGGGCGGTCGCGTCGTGCACGCCGATCGCGAGTTCAGCGATCTCGCGCCGCCCATGCCACCCGCGATGCCCGATTGGTCGCCCGTGCGCAGCTATGGCGGCTATCACCCTGCGCACGCAGTGACGAACGGATCCGCACCCTGCGCTGCGCATCATCGCGCGCATGCGCTGACACATTCGCCGGTCTGCGGCGACAACGCGCGAGCGCTGTGGGGCGCCGCGGGTTGCGCGTGCTTCGCTTTCTAGGGAAGAGACCTGCGAAGTCGTCGCCACGGCTCATCGCGATCGGGCACATGGACATCTTATCCCCCGGCGTTGAGCTTAACGCAGTCCACGATGACGATAGCCAAAGCTTGCTCGTCGTCCTCCTGTTCGTGCTCACTTTCGTGACCGGCCTCGTCGACGCCGTCAGCTATCTCAAACTCGGTCACGTATTCGTGGCCAACATGACAGGCAACGTGGCATTTCTAGGCTTCGCCGCGGCCGGCATGGCCGACCTGTCGGTGCCGGCATCGCTCGCGGCGATCGCCGCGTTCCTGATCGGCGCGACGGCCGGAGGCCGGCTGAGCGTGCACATCGGGAAGGACCGTGTTCGTTTCTTCGCCGTGGCCCTGCTCATCGAGCTCGTGCTGGTCGCGGCCAGTTGGTTCGCATCGATCGATATTGCAGACGCGCAGGTGTTGCGGTATGTCTTGATCGGCTCGCTCGCCCTCGCGATGGGTCTGCAGAACGCCGCTGCGCGGTTTCTCGCTGTTCCCGACCTCAACACCACCGTGCTTACCCTGACCCTGACTGGCATTGCCGCCGACTCTTCCGTCGCCGGCGGAGGCAACGTGCGTGCGGGACGCCGCCTCATGGCGACTTTGGCGATGCTGTTCGGGGCAGCCGTTGGCGCCCTGGCTCTCATCCACGTCGGCGTGCCAACGGTTCTGGGGTTGGCGTTCGCATTGCTCGCGTTCAATGTCCTTGCCACCGCCCGTCATGTGCGCGCGCGTCGTTCCGCCGTCCTGGCAGCGGAAACCCGACCATGAGCCTAGACACGTCCTATCCGCACACCACGGCGAATCTGCCCAGCGGTCTTGCTGCGCGCCGTGACCAGATGTTTCCGCAGCTCACCGAGGCCGAGATCGCGCGGATCGGTCGCTTCGCCGTGCCCCGTCGCTACACGCGCGGCGAACGATTGTTCGCGGCGGGCGAACCCGGACCGGGCATGTTCATCCTGCTGAAAGGCACGGTGGTCATCAGCCAACGCGACGGCCTCGGACGCGTGACACCGATCATGACGCAGGGACCGGGCCAGTTCCTCGCGGAAGTGGGGCAGCTCTCCGGACGTCATGCGCTGGTCGACGGTTATGCTGAAGAGGATGTCGAAGCGCTGCTCGTGTCGCCGGGACAGTTGCGCGCGCTGATCATCGCCGAAGCGGACCTGGGCGAGCGCATCGTGCGTGCGCTCATCCTGCGTCGCGTGGGGCTGATCGAAGCCGGGATGAGCGGACCGGTGCTGATCGGCGTGCCGCGCTCGCCGGATGTGCTTCGCCTGCAGACTTTTCTCAAGCGCAACGGCTATCCGCATCACGTGGTCGATCCCGTCGAGGACGAGGCGGCGACCGCACTGCTGGAGCAGTACGGCACCGCGAGCGACGACGTCGTGGTCGTGTGTCCCAACAGCTCGGTGCTGGTCAATCCGCCGGAAGCGGCGCTGGCGCGTTGCCTCGGGATGCTGGACGCGCCCGGGCTCGACGAGGTCGTCGATGTCGTCGTCGTGGGGGCGGGTCCCGCCGGCCTCGCAACCGCCGTGTACGCGGCATCCGAAGGCCTGCGCGTGGTCGTGCTCGATTGTCGCTCGTTCGGCGGACAGGCCGGTGCCAGCGCGCGCATCGAGAACTATCTCGGTTTTCCGACCGGCATCTCGGGTCAGGCGCTCGCCGGCCGCGCTTTCGTGCAAGCGCAGAAGTTCGGCGCCGAGATCCTCATTCCGGCCGAAGCGGTCAGCCTCGACTGCTCGCGCGCCAACGCCGACGACGCGCTCACCGTCACGCTCGCCGATGGCCGCAAGGTGCGATCGCGTACGACCGTCATCGCTAGCGGCGCCCGCTATCGCCGTCCCGATGTCGCGGGCATCGCGCAATTCGAAGGACGCGGCGTGTGGTACTGGGCTTCGGCGCTCGAAGCCAAGATGTGCAGCGGCGGCGAGATCGCGCTCGTTGGCGGCGGCAACTCGGCCGGCCAGGCGGCGGTGTTTCTCGCACCCTACGCGTCGCGCGTTCACGTGCTGGTGCGCGGACCCGGCCTCGCCGCGAGCATGTCGCGCTACCTGATCGATCGCATCGATGCAACGTCCAACATCGAGCTGCATTCGCACACCCGGGTCGCCCGGCTGCACGGCGATCCGGCGTCGGGGCTCGACGGCGTGACATGGCGCAATGATCGAACCGGCATCGAGGAACAGCGTTCGATCCGGCACGTGTTCCTGTTCGTCGGCGCCGATCCCGAAACCGACTGGCTCGGCGATTGCAGCGTTGCGCGGGACTCGCACGGATTCGTGCTGACCGGCAAGGCGTGCCAGGGGCTCGCCGCGGGCAACTCCTCCGCACCACTCGAGTCCAACGTGCCGGGCGTGTTTGCGGTCGGCGATGTGCGTTCGGGCTCGGTGAAGCGGGTCGGAGGCGCGATCGGCGAAGGCGCCGCGGCAGTGGCGCTGATCCATCAATTTCTCGCCGCGAGCACAAGCGGTGCGCAAAGGAGTGTGTCATGAGCGAATCGTCCGGTGAGCAAGCCGCATTGGCCCACATCCAGAAGCTCGTCGCAGAAGAGCACACCCTGTTCCAGAACAACGCGCTCGACTCCAAGCAGAGCGAGCGCCTCGCGAATATCCAGGTCGAGCTCGACCAGTGCTGGGATCTTCTGCGCCAGCGCCGCGCATTGCGCGAGACCGGTCGCGATCCGGGCGAGGCGCACCTGCGACCGCCCGGCGTGGTCGAGAAGTACGTGGGGTGAGCGCCGCCACCTCCGGCGAGAAAATTGCGGGGAAGAGCCCCGCTCGTCCCGCGCCTTCGCCGTGGAGCCCGCTGCGCAACGGGCTGTTCCGCAATCTGTGGATCGCGACCATCGTCTCCAACGTGGGGACGTGGATGCAGGACGTCGGCGCAGGCTGGCTGATGACCTCGCTGTCGAGCTCGCCGTCGATGGTCGCGCTGGTCGAGGCGGCCGACAGCCTGCCGGTGATGCTGCTCGCCCTGCCCGCCGGCGCGCTGGCCGACATCCTCGATCGCCGCCGCCTGCTGATCGGCGTTCAGGTGTATCTGTCGATCGCAGCCGGTGCTCTGGGGGTCATGACCCTGCTCGGCCTGACCACGCCATGGATCCTGCTCGGTTTCATCTTCGCGCTCGGCGTCGGCACCGCTGTGGTGATGCCGGCGTGGTCGGCGATCGTCCCCGATCTGGTGAGCACCGAAGAGCTGTCCTCCGCGGTCGCCCTCAACAGCATCGCGATCAACGTATCGCGCGCAATCGGTCCGTCGATCGCGGGCGTGCTGGTTGCCGCGGTGGGCCCGTGGCTGGTTTTCGTGCTCAACGCATTGTCGTACGTCGGCATCCTCGTCGTGCTCGCACGCTGGAAGCGCGAGCATCACAAGAGCACGCTGCCCGCCGAGCGCTTCGTGAGCGCGATTCGCGTCGGCATGCGCTTCGTGCTGCACACGCGTCCGCTGCAGATGGTGCTGCTCCGCGGTCTAGCGTTCTTCGCGTTCGCGAGCGCAACCTGGTCGTTGTTTCCGCTGATCGTGCGGCGCGAGCTGCAACGCGGACCGCAGACCTACGGCCTGCTGCTCACGTGCATCGGCGTGGGCGCGGTCGCCGGCGCGATGGTGCTGCCATGGCTGCGCACGCGCCTGTCGCGCGACCAGCTCGTGGCCGCCGCGAGCGTGCTGTACGCGCTCGCAGCGCTGGCGCTCGCACATCTGCAGGACGTCGCGCTGCTGGCCGTAGCGATGCTCGCAACCGGCGTCGCCTGGATATCGATCCTCTCCGCCCTGCAGGTGTCTGCGCAGATGACGCTGCCACCGTGGGTGCGCGCGCGCGGACTGGCTGCATTCGTCGTCGTGTTCATGGGAGGCATGGCTCTGGGCAGCGTCCTGTGGGGACAGGTCGCCAACCAGGTGGGCATACCCGCAGCGCTCACCACGGCGGCAGTCGGCATGGTGGTCGCGATCGCACTGACCTGGCGTTTCAAGCTGGGCGTGCACCAGGTGCTCGACTTCAGGCCGTCGATGGACTGGCCGCTTCCAGTGCTCGCCGAAACGCCGGAGCCCGACGTCCCGGTCGCGGTGACCATCGACTACCGCATCCAGCCCGCCAAGCGCGCCGAGTTCGTCGCCGCCATGCAGGCCGTGCGCGAGATGCGCCTGCGCAACGGCGCGTATTTCTGGCAGCTCGTGCACGACTCCGAAGATCCGGCGCACTTCATCGAGATGTTCATGGACGAGTCGTGGATGGAGCATCTGCGCCAGCACGAGCGGGCGAGCTTCGCCGATCGCGAGATCCAGGCGCGCGCCAAGCAGTACCTCGCACCCGGCGAGACGACGCGATCGTCGCACTGGCTCGCCGAGCGCGAATCCTGATCGGTGTTCAACGAAGCGCTTGTCGCGCCGAGCGCGAAGCCTGATCCGCGTTCGACGCGGCGCGGTGGCGCCGAGCGCATGATGCGTCACGCGCCTCGGAACCACGGCGCGCTTCAGCCCAGTACGAGCATGCGCAGCTCCGACATGTCCTCGATCGCGTAACGCGGGCCTTCACGCCCGACACCGCTGCGCTTGACCCCGCCGTAGGGCATGTGATCGAGGCGCCACCGCGACGGGCCGTTGATGATGACCCCGCCAAAGCGCAGCTGCGTGCCCGCACGCAGCGCGAGATCGAGCGACTTGGTATACACGCCCGCTTGCAAGCCATATGGCGTGGAGTTGGCTCTTTCGATCACGTCGTCGATGTCGTCGTAGCCGAAGATGCTCACCACCGGGCCGAACACTTCCTTGCACACCACCGTCATCTCGTGCGTTGCGCCGGTGATTACGGTCGGCTGCACGATCGCGCCCTGTCGACCACCGCCGCACTCGATGCGCGCGCCCGACCGCTCGGCCTCGCGGATCCAGCTCTCCACACGCCTGGCCGCATCCTCGGTGACCATGGGGCCGATATCCGTGTCGGGCAGTGAAGGATCGCCGACCTTGAGCGCCTTCGCGGCCTGGATGACCTGCGCGACGAACGTCTCGTAGATCCTCGAATGCGCGTAGATGCGCTGCGTCGAGATGCAGCTCTGGCCGCTCAGGCCGAACGACGCGGGCACGAGATCCTTCACCGCAGCCGCGATGTCGGCGTCTTCGTGGATGATCGCCGGTGCGTTGCCGCCGAGCTCGAGCAGCACGCGCTTGAGTCCGGCAAGCGCGGTGATGCGCGCGCCGGTCGTTTCGCTTCCGGTGAAGCCGACCACTTCGACCTTCGGATGCACGACGAGCCGCTCGCCGACCGGCGCATCGCCGTGAATCAGGTTGAGCCCGCCGACCGGCATTCCCGCTCGATGGAACGCCTCCACGAGCATCGCCGCGACGCGCGCACCGCGCAGGTCCGGCTTCAGGACGACGGTATTGCCGGCAGCGATCGCCGGCGCGATCTTGTGGCACACCGTGTTCAGCGGCGCGTTGAATGGCGTGATCGCCCCCACCACACCGATCGGATAGCGGCGCGCAATCGCGATGCGTCCCTTGCCACGCGGCGACGCATCCATGGGGACTTCGAAGCCCTCGATGCGCAGCGCCTCCTCCGAGGAGATCGACAGCGTCTCGAGCGAGCGATCCACCTCGCCCGATGCATCCTTGCGCGTCTTGCCGGTGGCTGCGATCAGCGCCTCGACGAACGCCGCCTTGTTCGCAGCGACCTCCTTGGCGACCTTAGCGAGGATCGCGGCGCGCACATGCATGGGCTGCCGGCCGAAGTCGCGAAACGCGGCGTGCGCGGCATCGACAGCCTGATCGACGTGGCGCTCACCGGCGATGTGCACGCGCAGATTCGCCACGCCGCGGTAGGGCTCGTGCAAATCGATGGTGGAGTCGCCTTCCAGTTGTTGCCCGTTTATCACGAGCCTGACCTGATCGATGCTCATGGATCCGTTCCTGTGCTCTTCCGTGGGTTGCAATGCGTTGGTGTCAAGCGACGCGATGGCGGTCGACGACGTCTTCGTTGAGCTCCACACCGATGCCGGGCCGGTCGGAGACGACCATGTGGCCGTCCTCGAGGACCTCGATCTTCTCCTTCAGCAGGTCGTGACGCAGCGGGTTGGGCTGGTCCTTCGACCAATCGCTCTGCATGTACTCGTAGGTGAGGAAGTTCGGCAGCGATACCGCGAACTGCAGCGTCGCGGCGAGGCACACCGCGGAGCAGCTTCCGGTGTGCGGCGCATACGGGATGTGGAACGCGTGGCTCAGCGCCGCGATCCGACGGCCCTCGGTAACACCGCCGGCACGCGAGATGTTGGGCTGGATGACGTCGATCGCGCGCCGCTTCAGCAGGTCGCGCATGCCGTAGGTCGTGAAGTCAGCCTCTCCGGCGGCGATACGGATATCGAGCGAGTCGGCGAGGTGCTGGTAACCGTCGAGGTTGTCCGGCCCGATCGGCTCCTCGAACCAGAAGATGTCGAGCTTCTCGAGCGCACGACCGACCTTCAGGGCGGTCGCGATGTCGTCGTCGTACGCGCAATTCGCGTCGACCATCAGCCTGATATCGGGGCCCACCGCGTCGCGGATCGCCTTGACGAACTCGATGTCGGCTTCCGGGCGCTCGAGGTTGCGACCGATCTTGATCTTCATGGCCTTGAAGCCGCGCTCCTTGAACGACAGCGCCTGCGCGATCACCAGGTCGAAGGCGCGAAAGCGCAGCGAGGAAGCATAGGCCTTGAGCCGCTGGTGGTGACGCCCGCCGAGCAGCATGTAGAGCGG
>DATKLH010000589.1:0-17923 GCA_035542515.1 Casimicrobiaceae bacterium | reverse complement strand
GGCCCAGGACGGCTCCCACACCGATCCAACCCGCTTTTTTCATGCCATCGCGCATTGACTACCTCGACCTTTCACTTGACCGTGGTTCGCCACCTTCGATAGAGCGCACGCTCAACCGCACGGGTGGACTTTCGCTACTCGAGTATACGCCTGCCGGTTCGGGCGAAAAGGGCCTCGACCGACGCGCGGTTGTAACCATCGGTGAAATTCGCCGGGGTCGTCCTCTTGCGGGGCGTACGCGCTGTTCGGCGCCCGACGCGCGGAAGCTGCGGTCGGACGCGAAGCATTGGGCCATGCAACCGCGGGTCGAGTTCCCTTGAGCGCGCGCTCGACGCCCACGGCGTGTGCGCCATGTGCCAGCGCTGCGACAAGGAAAAGCAAGGTGGCGCAGGCGCGATGCGCTATCATTGCGCGCTCTCGCCGCCAGCGGCCCAGGTTCCCGCGGGCCGCGGCGACATCTTCGTCACCGCTCCGCGCGCCCAAGCGGACGCGGCTCCAACGGTCGCCATCGTTCCTCCGATGCACGAGATTCTCGATTTCATCGTCCGCAACTGGATCCTCGCGCTCGTCTTCGTCCTCTCCGGCGGCATGCTCCTTTGGCCGCTCGTCGGGCGGCGCTTTTCCAACGTCCAGTCGGTGGGGACCGCGCGCGCCACGCAACTCGTCAACAACGAGGATGCCGTCCTGCTCGACGTGCGCGAGACCGCCGAATACGAGGGCGGGCGGTTGCCTAACGCGAAGCACATCCCCCTGTCGCAACTTGGCGAGCGGGCGAACGAGCTCGCGAAGTGGAAGGCGAAGCCGATCGTGGTGTACGACGGTACCGGTGCACGCAGCGCCGCGGCCGGGACCACGTTGCGCAAGCAAGGCTTCGAGCAGGTCTACCAGCTCAGCGGCGGCCTCCGCGCCTGGAAGGATGCGAACCTGCCGGTGCACAAGACCTAGAGTCCCGGTCCGGGAGACATCTTGCACAAAAGCGGTCCAGAAGTGGCGCCCCGCGTGGTGGCGAACCTTGCGGATGTTCACGATATCCGCTGTCGCGCGTTTCGTGCCGCCGGCCATGCTCGCCGCATTTGCGTCAGGCGTGGTGCATTCCGTCGGACAGTCCGGCAAGTGATCGTCGAGCCGGCACACTAGGCGCCCGACGCGCCCGCCGCGACGTCGCGCACAAGCTTCGATGCAACCCAAGATCACGATGTACGCCACCGGGTACTGCCCGTATTGCACGTTCGCGGAGAAGCTGCTGCAGGCGAAGGGCGTGGCGAGCATCGAAAAGATCCGCGTCGACATGGAACCGCAACGCCGGGCTGAAATGATGACGCGCACCGGCCGGCGCACGGTTCCGCAGATCTACATCGGTGAGCGTCATGTGGGCGGCTACGACGACCTGGTCGCGCTCGATCGGGCCGGCGAGCTCGATCCGTTGCTGGCCGGACAGCCTTGACGTTTTTTGCGTCGGCTGCACGCTTCGGAACGGGTGCACCGGAGGAGCAATCGATCGAGCTCGCCCGAGCGTGGCACGGCATCGCGCGTATCTCGCCTCGGGTAGAATCGCGTGTTCAGCCTTCCTCGGAGCGCCTCAGCATGGCCGAACAGCAAACCGCCGGAATGCCTTCCGGCGACGGACAATCCGTTCAGTTCTCCATCGAGAAGGTCTATGTCAAGGACCTCTCGCTCGAGAACCCGGGCGCGCCGCAGGCCTTCCAGCTCACCGAGGGGCCGTCGATCGAGATCGGGTTGCGCTCGCGCGGCGAGCAGATCCAGCAGGATCTCTACGAGTGCGTGCTGACCGTTACAGTGACCGCGAAGACGGCTACCGCGACCGTGTTCCTGGTCGAAGTCGCGCAGGCCGGCATCTTCGGCGTGCGCGGTGTTTCGCCCGAGCAGTTGCAACCGATCCTCGCGGTCCATTGCCCCAACATCCTGTTTCCGTTCGCGCGCGAGACCATCGCCGATGCGACGATGCGCGCCGGCTTTCCGCCCGTGCAGCTCGCGCCGATCAACTTCGAGACGCTGTACCAGCAGCAGCTCGCGCAGCAGCACGCGGCGCCCGCCGCAGCGAACTGAACCGCGCTCGTGCCGCGGCCATGAGGTCTCTGGCAGCCACGCTGGTGTGCGCGATGCTCGCTGTCGCGTCGGCAGCGACGGCGGCGGACTTCCGCTCGACGGCCGATGCCGCAACCGTGCTCTACGATGCGCCGTCGACCAAGGCGCGCCCCTTGTTCGTGTATGGCAAGGACGTTCCGATGGAGCTGCTCGTGAGCGTCGAGGGCTGGACCAAGGTCCGTGACAACGGCGGCACCATCGGATGGATCGCGAGCAAATCGCTGTCCGACAGGCGCATGTTGCTCGTGCGCGTACCGGTGGCGGATGTTCACTCGGAAGCCGACGATGCCGCTCCGCTGGTGTTCCGCGCCGAGCAGAACGTGCTCCTCGAGCTCGCCGAACCCGCGCCGTCCGCCGCCGCGACCAGCGTCCCGGGTTGGGTGAAGGTGCGCCATCGCGACGGCCAGACCGGCTTCGTGCGGCTGAGCCAGGTCTTCGGCCTGTAACCACACGGGGTTCGCACGGATGAGCGCCGCGGTGACCATCCTCGGCGCAGGCGCATGGGGGACCGCGCTCGCCATTCACCTGTCGCTCAACAGCACTGCCTCACCGCGCGTGACGCTGTATGCGCGCGATCCCGCGCAAGCCCAGGCGCTCCATGCTTCGCGCATCAACGCGCGCTATCTCCCCGATGCGCGTCTGCCCGATGCCGTGATCGTGACGCACGATCTCGCGAGCGCTGCCGGCTCCGAGCTGTTGCTCGCTGCAACTCCGGTGGCCGCGCTCGCGGAGCTGCAGACGGCGCTTCCTGCGCAGTGCCGCGCGCCGCTGTTCTGGATGTCGAAGGGTTTCATCGCCGCGGCGGAGCTTCCCGCCGGATATGGCCTTGCCCATCAATATCTCGCTTCGCGCTGGCCGGCACCCGTCGGAGTCGTGTCCGGGCCGAGCTTCGCGCAGGAGGTCGCGCGCGGGTTGCCCACGGCGTTATCCGTCGCCTCGACCGACGCGAGAGCCGCGAGCGAGGTCGCCGACCTCTTGCGTGGCGAAACGTTGCGTGCCTATGAAAGCGACGATCTTCCTGGCGTGGAAACGGGCGGGGCGATCAAGAACGTGCTTGCGATCGCAGCCGGTGCGAGCGACGGCCTTGGCTTCGGGCATAACGCGCGCGCCGCGCTTATCACGCGCGGCCTCGCCGAGACCGGACGCCTGCTCGTCGCACTCGGCGGGCGGCGCGAGACGCTGATGGGATTGGCGGGGCTTGGCGACCTGGTGCTGACCTGCACCGGAGATCTGTCGCGCAACCGGCGCGTCGGCATTGCGCTGGCGCAAGGGCTGGCGCTCGACGCGATCCTGCGCCAGCTCGGGCATGTCGCCGAAGGCGTCGAGGCGGCGCGCGCAGCGCACGCACTGGCGCGACATTACGCGATCGACATGCCGATCGCCGACGTGGTGTATCGCGTTTTATACGAGGGTTTGCCGCTACGCGTAGCGGTCGCCGACCTGCTGAGGCGCGAACCCAAGGCCGAGATGTGATCCCATCGATGCGCATTGGAGGTTGCCGATCATGTACGTCCCGCGCGTTCTCGCGCTCTTCGCAGCGCTGGTGAGCATGTCGGCTACCGCGCAGCCCGCGCCGTTCTTTCCGCCCGAGACTCCGACGCGAAGCGTCGTGGAAACGCTTCACGGCGTGACGCTCACCGACCGCTATCGCTGGCTCGAGGATGCACGCGCCCCGGAAGTGCAAGCGTGGACACGTGCTCAGCACGCCGCGACTGTCGAGTACCTCGACCGTAGCGCCCCGCCGATCGACGGGTTGCGCGAGGAACTGACCCGCTACTTCGATCGCGATCGCACCGATGCGCCGTTCTTCAAGCATGGTCGCGAGTTCTTCCAGCGCACCCACAAGGGCGAACCGCAGTCGAAGCTCTACACGCGCAAGGACGGCAAGGAGATTCTGCTGTTCGATCCGATCGCGCTCGATCCCTCCGGCAAGACCAGGCTTGGCAGCGTGGTGCCCAACCGCGATGCATCGCGGCTCGCGGTGGGCGTCTACGCGCGTGGCTCCGAGATCGAGGATTTCCGCATCATCGATTCGATCACGGGCGCGCAGATCGGGCCGGTGGTCACCGGCCTGCGCTGGCTGTCGTGGGCGCGCGACGAGCAGTACGTCTTCCTGTCGCCGCGCACGCCGGAATCCGACGCGAAGCAGGAGCCCGAGCGCTGCTATCGGCATCGCCTCGGCGCCGAGCGCTCGACCGACGAGCTGCTCATCGCGATGCAGGATGCGCGTTACTCGTGCAGCGTGTACGAGCCCGAGGACGCGAACGTCACGGTGTTCGAGACCGGGGACTTCTGGTCGACCACGCTCAAGATCCGCCCGATCGGAAGCACGGCGCAGCCGCGCACCATCTACTCGAGCGACAAATATCGCGCGCAGGCCGACTTTCGCCACGATCGCATCTACGTGCGCACCAACGACAACGCGCCCAACTGGAAGGTCATGGCCGCGAGCTATGACAAGCCCGAGTTCAAGGACTGGACCGTGCTGATCCCGGAGCAGGGCTACGTCATCGACGATCTTACCGTCACGTCGCACTGGATCGTCGTGGAGGCGCGCGAGGATGTCCTCACGCGGCTGACGGTGCATCGTCTCGACGGCGCACGCGATCGCGACCTGCCGCTGCCGGTGTTCGGCAACGTGGTGGGCGCGAGCTACGATCTCGACGAGGATCGGATCTACGCACGCGTCGCGGCACACGCGTACTCCGACCAGGAATTCGCGCTCGACGGGAACACGCTGCAGTGGCGCAAAGTGTGGCAGGACGATCCGCCGCTCGACACTTCGCAAATCGTCTCCGAGCGCGTGTACGTTCCGGCGCGCGACGGCAAGCGCATCCCGGTGTTCGTCGTCCATCGCAAGGACCTGGCGCTCGACGGCGCCAATCCGACGCTGCTCACCGCGTACGGCGGATTCAACATTTCCGCTGCGCCGTTCTACATCGGCAGCTATGCGAGCTTCGTCAATCGCGGCGGAGTGTTCGTCGATGCCGGTATTCGCGGCGGCGGCGAATACGGCGAGGCCTGGCACGAGGAGGGCATGCTCAAGAACAAGCAGACCACCTTCGACGACGCGATCGCCGTCGCGGAATGGCTGATCGCGCAGAAATACACGCGTCCCGACAAGCTCGCGATCGAGGGCGGCAGCAACGGCGGCCTGACCGTCGGGGCGGTGATCACGCAGCGCCCCGATCTTTTCGCAGCGGCGATCTGCCAGGTGCCGCTGCTCGACATGGTGCGCTTCCACAAATTCCTGATCGCGCGCTATTGGATTCCCGAATACGGGGATCCGGACAAGCCCGACGATTTCCGCACCATCCTCCGCTACTCGCCCTATCAGAACATCCGCCAGGGCGTGAACCTGCCCAAGACGCTGGTGATCGCCGGCGAGTACGACTCGCGTGTCGATCCACTGCACGCGAAGAAGTTCGTCGCGGCCGTGCAGAACAACGTCGGCCAGGTGTCGCCGTTCCTGCTGTACATGGATTTCGACAGCGGTCACGGCATCGGCAAGACGCAGCAGCAGCGCGTGGTGGATCGCGATTACGAGCTGAGGTTTCTGATGCGCACGCTGGGGATGAAAGAAGCAGGATCCTGAACGGCGAAGCCGTTCTGCCTCCATGCCTCGTACACTGCGATCGCAACGGCGTTGGATAGATTCAGGCTTCGCACGTCCGGACGCATCGGGATGCGCAGGCGGGCCTCGCCGGCGAATTGTTCGAGGATCGCTGCGTCGAGGCCCGCGGTTTCGCGACCGAATACCAGCACATCGCCCGGGTGGAAGGCGTTGTCGTACAACGAGCGCTGCGCCTTGGTCGTGAAGGCGTACCAGCGCCGTTTGGTGCCCTGAAGCGCTGCCCGACACGACGCGAAGTCCGCGTGCACTTGCACGCGAACATACTCGTGGTAGTCGAGGCCGGCCCGCTTGAGCTCGCGATCGCCCATGCGGAATCCCAGCGGCTCGACCAGGTGCAGCTCGCAACCGGTGTTGGCAGCGAGCCTGATGACGTTGCCGGTATTGGGCGGAATCTCCGGCGCCACGAGCACGATGGCGAACATCAGCGCGAGTCCTGTCCGGGCGGCAGCGTGCGCGCCACGACCCACAGTTCCACATGTTGCGCGCCGGCTTTGCGCAACTCCGCGGCTGCCGAGGTGAGTGTCGCCCCGGTGGTCATCACGTCGTCGATGATGGCGACACGCGCGCCCTCCACGTCGCGCCGCACCGCGAACGCCTTGCGTACATGACGAGCACGTTCGCGCCATTTGAGCGCCGCCTGCGGCACGCCGTCGCGCACGCGGACGAGCGCGTCGCTCATCGGCAGCCCGAGCGATCGCGCGACGCGACGCGCGATCTCGTTCGCCTGGTTGAAGCCGCGCTCGCGTTGGCGCGCGGCTGCGAGCGGCAACGGTATGATTCCGTCGACGGCGAGCGCCTGTCGCGACAGCACCTCCGTCAGGCCGTTCGCGAGCGGCTCGGCAAGGGCGAGCCGACCGCCGTACTTGAAGGCGTGCAACAGTCGGTCGACCGGAAATGCGTAGCGCCACGCAGCGGTCGTCGCAGCAAACGGTGGGGGTCGCCGCAGGCAGGCGCCGCAGGGCTCGCCCGATACGCTCGGCAGCGCGCAGACCGGGCAGGATGCTGCAAGCTGCGGCAACGCATGGGTGCAGGCATCGCACACGAGGCGATGCCCGCAGGGCTCTGCGCAGAGCGCACAGGTTTGCGGCAACGCCATGCGCACGATCGACGCCGCGGAGCGCGCCAACACGAATGCGCGACGCGGCAAGGCATGCCCCCTTGCTTGCCGCCCGCTGTCAAATAATGCGACCGAAAAATTTGACAAGTCCGAACTCCCCTCGGAAACTCGCGGGGCCATTGTAGGGGGCTCCCTGCTCCACGCATCCTAGTACCCATTGCCGATACCCCGTCCATGAACGCTGTCGTCTCTTTTCCCGCCACGATCGACAACGCAGTGTCGGTGCGCTGGTCGCTCGACGCCGTCGTTGCGCTGTTCGAGCTTCCCTTCGCCGATCTGCTTTTCCGCGCCCAGGAAGTTCACCGTGCGCACCATCGGCCCAACGCCGTGCAGTTGTCGACGCTCCTGTCGATCAAGACCGGCGGCTGTCCGGAGGACTGCGGATACTGCCCGCAGGCGGCGCGCTACCACACCGATGTCGCCGCCGAGACGCTGCTCGATGTGCAAAGCGTAGTCGCTGCAGCGCGGGCCGCGCGCGAAGCCGGCGCCTCGCGCTTCTGTATGGGCGCGGCGTGGCGCTCACCGAAAGATCGCGACCTGCAACGCGTCGCCGAGATGGTGCGCGAAGTCAAGGCGCTCGGTCTGGAGACCTGCTGCACGCTCGGCATGCTGCGCGACGAGCAGGTGAAGACGCTCAGGGACGCGGGGCTCGACTACTACAACCACAACCTGGACACGGCGCCGGAGTTCTACGGGAACATCGTCGGCACGCGCACCTACCAGGACCGCCTCGACACGCTCGAGCGCGTGCGCGACGCAGGCATCCACGTGTGTTGCGGCGGTATCGTCGGGATGGGCGAGTCGCGTCGCCAGCGCGCGGGCCTGATCGCGCAGCTCGCCAACCTCGATCCCTATCCCGAGTCGGTGCCGATCAATCACCTGGTGCAGGTCGAAGGTACGCCCCTGCATGAGGCGCTGCACGGCGAAGCGGCGATCGATCCGCTCGAGTTCGTGCGGACCATCGCCGTTGCACGCGTCACGATGCCCAAGGCGATGGTTCGCCTCTCGGCGGGCCGGCGCGAGCTCGGCGAGGCCGTGCAGGCGTTGTGCTTCCTCGCGGGCGCGAACTCGATCTTCTACGGCGATCGGCTGCTCACCACGGGCAATCCCGACGTGGACGCCGATCGGGCCTTGTTCGACAAGCTCGGCCTGACCGCCATCTGATCGCCGCTCCCGCGCAGCAGGACGCAAGCGCGATGTTCGCCGCCCTCGCCGAGCTCGAGCGCGACCTCGCATCGCGCGCGCAGCGCACGCTCCTCCGCGAGCGGCGAGTCGTCGGGTCGGCACCCGGGCCGCGCATCGAGGTGGACGGTCGCGCGGTGCTCGCGTTTGCGAGCAACGATTATCTGGGGCTCGCCGGCGATCCGCGGGTTCGCGACGCCTTGTGCGAAGGCGCGCGCCATTGGGGCGCTGGTGCGGGCGCATCGCATCTGCTTGCGGGGCATTACGCCTCCCACGAGGTGTTGGAGCGCGCGCTGGTCGATCTGGTTGCGCCATCGCGCGAGCTGCGAGCGCTGACCTTCTCGACCGGCTACCTCGCGAACCTCGCGATGGTGACCGCTCTGGCCGATCGCGATGCGGCGATCTTCGCGGACAAGCTCAATCACGCGTGTCTCAACGACGGAGCCCTGTTGTCGCGAGCGCAGGTGTTGCGTTATCGCCACTGCGATGCCGCGCATCTTGCGCAGCGGCTTGCAAGCTCGCCGGCGTGCCGCAAGCTGATCGTGACCGACGCGGTGTTCAGCATGGATGGAGATATCGCGCCGCTGCCGGCGTTGCTCGAGCTTGCCGAGCTTCACGACGCTTGGCTGCTCGTCGACGACGCGCACGGCTTCGGCGTGCTTGGCGAGGGACGCGGGAGCCTGGCGCACTTCGGTCTGGCGCATGATCGCATCGTCTACATGGCTACGCTCGGAAAAGCCGCGGGCGTCGCCGGCGCATTCGTGCTCGGTCACCCGCTGGTGATCGAAACGATCCTCCAGACCGCGCGCTCGTACATCTACACGACCGCCCAGCCGCCAGCGCTCGCCACGGCCCTTTGCGCCGCCGTGAACGTCGTGCGCGATGATCGCGCGCGACGAGACCATCTGCATGCGCTGATCGCGCGTTTTCGCGCCGGCGCCGAAGGCCTGCCGTGGACGCTGCTGCCATCGATCAGCGCCATCCAGCCCCTCGTCGTTGGCGATGCCGCACGCGCGGTCGCGCTTGCCGAAGCGCTCTGGCAAGACGGCTTGTGGGTTCCGGCGATTCGGCCCCCCACCGTTCCCGACGGCACGGCGCGGCTGCGCGTGTCGCTCACCGCTGGGCACACGACGCGCGATGTCGATACCTTGCTCGAGCAGCTCCATCTGCAGGCGCGCGGCTGGACATGAATGCAAACGTGGCGCGCGTGCACGTGGAATCGGTTGGCGTCGGCCCACCGCTGGTCCTGCTGCATGGCTTCGCGATGCACGGCGGCCTGTTCGCGCCGGTCCTGACGCAGCTTGCCGCGACGCGGCGTGTCCATGTCGCGGACCTCCCGGGGCATGGTTATTCGGCGCCGCCGCGCGAGTACACGCTTGACGCGATGGTCGACGCGATCGACGACGCCGTGCGCGACATCGACCAGCCGCTCGACGTCGCGGGTTGGTCGCTCGGCGGGCTCGTGGCACAGGCCTGGGCGTTGCGCCATCCGCGGAGGTTTCGGCGCATCGTGCTCATCGCTTCCACGCCGCGCTTCGTATCCGGGTCCGATTGGCCTCACGCGATGGCGCGGGAAACGCTGGAGCGGTTCGGCGACGAGTTGCGCGTGGCCTACGAGCCCACCCTCAAGCGCTTCCTGACCCTCCAGGTCCAGGGCAGCGACCAGGGGCGCGCGATCCTTTCGACGCTTCGGGCGCGGCTGTTCGAGCGCGGGCGCCCCACGCCGGAAGCACTCGACGGGACCCTGCAATTGCTCGAGGCGATCGATCTGCGCGGCGAGGCGGCGCGCATCCGCCACCCGTCGCTCGTCGTGTGTGGTGATCGCGACGCGCTCGTGCCGTCGTCTGCGGGAACCTGGCTGGCTCGCGCGCTGCCCCATGGCAGCAGCGCGATCATCGAAGGCGCCGCTCACGTGCCCTTCGTTTCGCATCGCGACGCGTTCCTGGCCGCCGTCATGCCGTTTCTTCATGCCCGCTGATCCGCGTTTTCCCGCACCCGACCCACGCGAGCTCGATCCGTACGCGGTGCGGCGCTCGTTTGCACGCGCTGCGCCGGGCTACGACGCAGCCGCGGTGCTTCAACGCGAAATCGCCGGACGCATGGCGCAGCGCCTCGATTACGTCAAGCTGAAACCGGGCGCGATCCTCGATGCCGGCTGCGGTACCGGCGAGGCGCTCGGCGAGCTCGCCGCACGCTATCCCGACGCGAGCCTCGTCGGCCTCGACCTCGCCGTCCCGATGCTCCAGATCGCACGTTCGCGCTCGCATGGCGTGCAAAGCACGCTGCGCCGTCTGCTGCGGCCGGTATGGCGCGAGCAGCGCAGCCGGATGCCGGGGCTGGTGTGCGGCGACATGCAGTCACTGCCGCTGCGCGGGGTGGCGTTCGACCTCGTGTGGAGCAATCTCGCGCTGCAATGGGTCAATGACCTTCCGCGCGCATTCGCGGAGTTCCGGCGCGTGCTTCGCGTCGGGGGCCTGCTCACCTTCACGACCTTCGGTCCCGACACGCTCAAGGAGCTGCGCAAGGCTTTCGCCCGGGTGGATTCGCACACGCACACCAGCCGGTTCATCGACATGCACGACATCGGCGACGACCTGGTGCGCGCGGGCTTCGCCGATCCTGTGATGGACGCCGAGTTCATCACCGTGACTTATCCCGCACCCCAGGCGCTGCTGAGCGAGCTCAAGGCGATTGGCGCGACCAATGCGACGCGCGATCGCCCGCGGGGCCTGATGGGAGCCGGCCGATGGCGCCGCATGCAGAACGCTCTCAGTGCGCTTGCGGTGGAGGGCCGGATCCCGGCGACCTTCGAGGTCGTCTATGGTCACGCATGGAAGGGCGAGCCTCGACAGACCTCCGAAGGCCACGCGGTAGTGCGCTTCGAGCGGCCGCCGCGTTCGTCATAGTCCGGGCTGCTGCAGGGCGCATGGCTCACGGCGTCTTCGTCACAGGGACCGACACCGGCGTCGGAAAGACCTTCGCGTCCGCCGCGTTGCTGCGTGCGTTGGTCGCGCGAGGTGTGCGCAGCATAGGGATGAAGCCGGTCGCTTCGGGCATCGAGCCCGGTGCGCGCAGCAACAGCGACGTCGGCGAGCTCGATGCGGCATCCAACGTCGAAGCGCCGCTGCGCGATCGCAATCCGTACTGCTTCGAACCCGCGATCGCTCCTCACGTCGCTGCAGCGCAGGCCGGCGTGCGCATCGATCTCGACGTGATTGCCGCTGCATACGGCAGGCTGTGCATGCGTGCGCAGGCGATCGTCGTCGAAGGTGCGGGGGGTGCCATGGTGCCGCTCGACGACCACGCCGATATGCTCGACATTCCCGCGCGCCTCGAACTTCCCGTCGTGCTGGTCGTCGGCATGCGCCTCGGCTGCATCAACCACGCGATGCTGAGCGGCCTTGCGTTGCGCAATCGCGGATTGCGCTTCGCCGGCTGGGTGGCCAACCACGTCGATCCCGAAATGCAGCAAACCGAAGCGAGCTTGTGCACCTTGGAGCAACGACTCCGCGCGCCGCTGCTCGCCCGCATCGGCTGGGGCAGTATCGCGGATTTCGACGCCGAAGCCCTGGCCGCGATGGGCTTTCCGAGCTCCGGCGCGTGAGGTTCGCACTGTTGCGCACTTTGAGACATGACCCGCCCGCTTCCCATGTGCTAACATTTTCCCGCTTTGCGTAAGGGTTTTCGGCAATTGCAGTGGAATGTAGTGCCCGGCTCCGCGGGTATGTCGATGGTCCACAACAAGCGGACCGGCGCTATACGCCATGCCGGCAGTTTCGTTTCCCACGCCCGATATCGAACCGGATCTTTGCGTCATCGCGCGCCTGCCCAGCTCGCTTTCATCGCGGCAGCGTTGGCTCGTGTTTGGCACGCTGGCGAGCTTCAGTCTGGCGATGGCGGGGGGATTCGTGCTGGTCGGGGCTTGGCCAGTGCTCGCGTACTCGGTGCTCGAGCTCAGCGCGCTGGCTGCAGCGTTCGCTTACATGCAGCGCAGGGCGCGGGACTGGGAGCGTTTGACCGTCGCGGGGGATCGCGTGGTGGTGGAGCGATGCCGCGGGCGAGTGTATGAGCGCCGGGAATGGAACCGGCCTTGGGTGCAGGTGGTGAGCAAAGGGGAGTCGCCGCGCGGCGGAATGCTCGAGCTGCGTTGCGCCGGCGAGTCGTGGAATTTCGGCGCGTCCCTCCGGACGGAGGAACGCGATCGGCTGGCGCGCGACCTGCGCCGGAGGATCGCGGGGGAGCCGCTGCGGCGCGTCGCGGGCGAAGTGGGCATACGACAGGGATAACCGAGGACAGCATGGTGGGACAACGAAGGGGACGCCGAACGCTTGCTCCGTTCGCCATTGCGGCACTGGCGGCACTGGTCGCCGCTCCGGCATTCGCGAGCTGGGAATTCTTCTTCCAGCCGCCGGTGACGCCGCAAGGACGCGAGGTCATCGACCTCCACAACTACATCATCTGGATCTGCGTCGTGATCTTCATCGGCGTGTTCGGGACGATGTTCTATTCGCTGTTCAAGCATCGCAAGTCGGTTGGACACCAGGCCGCGCAGTTCCACGAGAACACCACGGTCGAAGTCATCTGGACGATCATCCCGTTCCTGATCCTGCTATTCATGGCGTGGCCCGCGACCAAGGCCGTCCTGTTCCTGAAGGACACCTCGGCGCCCGACATGACCATCAAGATCACCGGCTTCCAGTGGCGCTGGAATTACGATTACCTGCAGCAGGGCTTCGGCTTCTACTCCTCGCTCGCCACGCCGATGGCGCAGATCCACAACGAGCAGCCGAAGGGCGAGAATTACCTGCTCGAAGTCGATCACCCGCTGGTGGTGCCGGTCGACACCAAGGTGCGCCTGCTCATCACTGCCGACGACGTGATCCATGCGTGGTGGGTGCCCGCCTTTGCCGTCAAGCAGGACGCGATCCCGGGCTTTGTCAAGGACACCTGGTTCCGTGCCGACAAGATCGGTACCTACCGCGGTCAATGCGCGGAGCTTTGCGGCAAGGAGCACGGTTACATGCCGATCGTCGTCGAGGTGAAGTCGAAGGAGGACTTCGCCAAGTGGGCCGACGAGCAGAAGAAGGCCGCATCGGCGGCCGCGAACGATCCCAACAAGGTCTGGGACCTCGCGCAGCTGACCGCGCACGGCCAGGAGGTTTTCAACGCCAACTGCGCGGCGTGTCACCAGGCCGCCGGCACCGGCAATCCGGCGCTCGGCGCGCCGCCGCTGGTTTCCGACAAGGTCGTGCTGGGCCCGAAGGCACACCAGATCGACGTGGTGCTCAACGGCCAGAACAACGGCAAGATGCCGCCGTGGAAGGGCGTGCTTTCCGACGTCGACATCGCATCGGCCATCACCTACACGCGCAATTCGTGGGGTAACAAGGCGGACGAAAACGTCGTTCAACCGACTGAAGTAAAGGCGGCACGGAAGTGACGCCGAACTTCAGTCGTCCCGGCGCAGGCCGGGACCCGGCGACGTTTGTGTCGAGTCAAGGGGGCACGGATGTGACGACGACTTCGGTCGTTCCCGTGCAGACCCGGACCCAGCGACTCTTCAAAGCGCCGCTTCGCGGCGCCTGGCGTGCGAGCAAAGAGATTCAAGGAGAACGTTGATGAGCAGCATCCCCCACGACGACGTTGCCCACGGTCACGGTCACGACGAGCATGCGCACCATCCCACCGGGATCATGCGCTGGATCACGACGACCAATCACAAGGACATCGGCACGCTGTACCTGTGGTTCTCGTTCACGATGTTCATCGTCGGCGGCCTGATGGCGATGACCATCCGCGCCGAGCTGTTCAAGCCCGGGCTGCAGATCGTCACGCCGGAGTTCTTCAACGAGATGACCTCGCTGCACGGGCTCATCATGGTGTTCGGCGCGCTGATGCCGGGTGCCGTGGGCTTCGCCAACTGGCTCATCCCGATGCAGATCGGCGCTCCCGACATGGCGTTCGCGCGCATGAACAACTGGAGCTTCTGGCTGCTCCCGCCGGCCGCGACGCTGCTCGTGCTTTCGCTGTTCGTTCCCGGCGGCGCGGTCGCCGCGGGCTGGACGCTCTACCCGCCGCTCACCGTGCAGCAGGGCATGGGAATGGATCTCGCGATCTTCGCGATCCACATCATGGGCGCCTCGTCGATCATGGGGTCGATCAACATCATCACGACGATCCTCAACCTGCGCGCGCCGGGCATGACGCTGATGAAGATGCCGCTGTTCTGCTGGGCCTGGCTGATCACCGCGTACCTG
Source organism: Casimicrobiaceae bacterium (assembly GCA_035542515.1). Taxonomy (GTDB): domain Bacteria; phylum Pseudomonadota; class Gammaproteobacteria; order Burkholderiales; family Casimicrobiaceae; genus VBCG01. The sequence goes on along the minus strand of DATKLH010000589.1, from coordinate 3,627 downwards.
CTGATCGCCGTCATGCCGGTGCTCGCGGGCGCGGTGACCATGCTGCTCACCGACCGTCACTTCGGCACGTCGTTCTTCAATGCGGCCGGCGGCGGCGACCCGGTGCTGTTCCAGCACGTGTTCTGGTTCTTCGGGCACCCCGAGGTCTACATCATCATCCTGCCGGCCTTCGGCATCATCTCCGAGATCATCCCGACGTTCTCACGCAAGCCGCTGTTCGGCTACGCGTCCATGGTGTACGCCCTCTCTGCGATCGCGATCCTGTCGTTCATCGTGTGGGCGCACCACATGTTCACGACCGGTCTTCCGGCGGTCAGCACGCTGTTCTTCATGTACGCGACGATGCTGATCGCGGTACCCACCGGCGTGAAGGTGTTCAACTGGCTCGCCACCATGTGGAAGGGGAGCATTTCGCTCGAAGCGCCGATGCTCTTCGCGCTGGGCTTCCTGTTCCTGTTCACCATGGGTGGCTTCACCGGTCTGGTGCTGGCGATCCAGCCGATCGACATCCAGTTCCAGGACACCTATTACGTGGTCGCGCACTTCCACTACGTGATGGTGGCCGGAACGCTGTTCGCGTTCTTCGGCGGGGTCTACTACTGGATCCCGAAGTGGACCGGGCACATGTATCCGGAGACCGTGGCCAAGTGGCACTTCTGGCTGTCGTTCATCTTCTTCAACGTCACGTTCTTCCCGATGCACTTCCTCGGGCTCGCCGGAATGCCGCGCCGCATTCCCGACTACGCGCAGCAGTTCGCCGACTGGAACATGGTGGCGAGCATCGGTGCCTTCGGCTTCGGCCTTTCGCAGCTGGTCTTCCTCTACGCGGTGGTCACGACCATCCGTGGCGGCGAGCGCGCTCCGGCGAAGCCGTGGGAAGGCGCGACAACGCTCGAGTGGACGCTGCCGAGCCCGGCGCCGTATCACACCTTCGAGACGCCTCCTGTCGTGAAATGAATTGAAAGGCGGGGTCAGGGCCAGGGATTAGGGACTAGTGTGCGGCCGCTCGAGCGCAGTATTGATGCGCGACAGCCAAAGCGGCAGCCACCGGGCACTCTAGTCCCCAACCCCTAGTCCCGAACCCCGGTTCTGCAATGACCCGTACCGAACTCGCAGCACGCAACAAACGCACCGCGGTGATCCTCGCCTCGATCGCGCTGGTGTTCTTCGTCGGCATCATCGCCGCGCAGGCGCTCGCGACGCCGACGGTCACCATCGCGGTGCTCGGCGGCGCGATCCTGCTGTTCCTCGCACTCGCGATCGGGCGCCACCTGCGCAACGCGCGCGACTGACCGCGACATGACCCGCGAAGCGACCCTTGCGCGACACGCCGACGCAGCGCCGGCGAACCGCGCGTTGCTGCGCAAGCTCGTCGTGGTCGTCGTCGCGATGTTCGGCTTCGGCTTCCTGCTCGTGCCGTTCTACCAGAAGATCTGCGAAGTCACGGGCCTGCAGGCGCTCGCGCGGCCCGACACGGTCGGCAACACGCAGGTCGACACGACGCGCGAGGTCCGCATCGATTTCGACACCAACCTGCGCAACCTCGCGTGGACGTTCAAGCCGGTGACCCCGGATGTCTCCGTGCATCCGGGCGCGGTGACGCAAGTCGAGTTCGAGGTCGTCAACCGGACCGACCGCCCGGTGACAGGGCAGGCGATCCCGAGCTACGCGCCGGCGTACGCCGCGCAGTACTTCCGCAAGCTCGAGTGCTTCTGCTTCACCAAGCAGACGCTGCAGCCGGGCGAGACACGGCGCATGCCGGTGGTGTTCGTGCTCGATCCCTCGGCTCCGCGCGAGCTCAACGTGCTCACGCTGTCGTACACGTTCTTCCCGGTCGAGGGCAACGGTTAGGCACGGCCTCGACGAATCCGAACAAGGCGCGTTGCGCCACACAAACCCAAAACGCACACCGCTCTTCCAGCGAGGACCACGATGCAAGCAACGGCGACCCAAGGCGCGAAGCCCTATTACTACGTACCGCAGCCTTCGCACTGGCCGATCACCGGTTCGGTGGCGTTGCTGCTGATGGCGCTCGGAGCCGCGCTGTGGTTCAACAGCTACCCGGCCGGCCCCTGGCTCGTGCTCGCCGGATTCTGCTTGCTGGTGTTCATGATGTTCGGCTGGTTCGGGACCGTCATCCGCGAATCGGAGGGGCGCCTCTACAACAAGAAGGTCGACGTCTCGTTCCGCTGGAGCATGAGCTGGTTCATCTTCAGCGAAGTGATGTTCTTCGCGGCGTTCTTCGGCGCGCTGTTCTACATCCGCAACATCGGCCTGCCGTGGCTGGGCAGCGGCGAGACCAACGAGCTGCTATGGCCCGGCTACACCGCGCAGTGGCCCACCGTCGGCCCGTACTCCAAGCAGCTGTTCACCCCGATGCACGCGATCGGCATTCCGCTGATCAACACGATCCTCCTCGTGACCTCGGGCGGCACGCTGACCATCGCGCACCACGCGCTCAAGGCGAATCACCGCGGGGCGCTCAAGTTCTGGCTTGCGGTGACCATCCTGCTCGGCGTCACGTTCCTCTGCCTGCAGGCCTACGAGTACACCCACGCCTATAGCGAGCTGAATCTCAAGCTGTCCACCGGTGTGTACGGCTCGACGTTCTTCATGCTGACCGGCTTCCACGGCTTCCACGTGACCATCGGCGCGATCATGCTCAGCGTCATGCTGGCGCGCGCGTTCCGCGGGCACTTCGATCCCGAGCACCACTTCGGCTTCGAGGCTGCTGCTTGGTACTGGCACTTCGTCGACGTGGTGTGGCTGCTGCTCTTCGTCCTGGTGTACTGGCTGGCCTGAGCGGGCGAAAGTTTCGCGAGCCGGTCGACATCGATGGTTGCGTCGCCGGCGGTGGGGGGCACACGATGGTTTCGCGGCGTTTCGAGCAAGCGCGGCGGCCTTAAGCGCTCGTCGCCGGCGGCGGTTCGACTGCGGCACGAACCAGATGTGGTGCGCGCGGTACGGCTTCGGCGTGCAAGCCGTGTTGCTGCCAGCACGTTGAGCGGCGCGAACTGGTGTGGTGAGTCGGAAATTCGTTTGCGTCAGCGGTGAAGCGTCAGTGCGGAACGTTCAACGAGCTGCTGACTCACGACACTAGCGGACACCGTTGGGCGATATCCACCCGGCGTAATAAGAGATCACCAGGAAGGCGATCAGCGCCATCGAAAGCAGCACGCGGATCGCAAGCGCGTTGACGACACGATTGCCCCGCCCGCGGTCGTGATACAGGAAGTAGAGCGCCGTGAACAGCACCACCACGACGGCGGCGAGCGCGATGTAAATGGCCGTGCGCATGAGCTTCGTACGCCAGTTTAACACCCCACCCATGCGCAGCACCGAAGGTTCCGCGCCACCGGCTTCAGCGCCGGCATCGCGCATCCGGGCGATCGTACCCACTGTCGCAACCGTGCTCGTGATCGTGCTGTGTGTCGCGGCGGGGAACTGGCAGCGCGGGCGAATGCACGACAAGGAAGCGCTGCGGGCGCAGCTCGAAGCTGCTGCCGCTGCGCCCCCTGTGTCGCTGCCTTCGTCCGACACCGATTGGAATGCGTGGCGATTCAGGCGCGTGATCGCGCGAGGTACGTTCATCGCGCAACGGCAATTCCTGCTCGACAACCGCGTCCA
>DATKLH010000588.1:0-4374 GCA_035542515.1 Casimicrobiaceae bacterium | reverse complement strand
AATGGGATCGCATGCTGCATCCGGACAAGTACGCGCCACCGCCGATGCCGGCGTATGTCCCGCCGGTGGATCCGCCGAAGGCGCAATCCGGATCGCCCAAGGACCTGCGCAAGGTGCCGCTGTCGCGTGCTGACCGCGGTTACGGAGACATGAAGTGAAACTGATCTGGAAATTCAACCTGGTGTTGCTGGGCATCTTCGTGCTGGGCTTCGCGTTCGCCGGCTACACCTCGTACAACGCGCTGCAGGCCAACGCGCGCGAGGAGATCCTGCAAAACGCGCGACTGATGATGGAAGCGGCGCTCGCCTCGCGCAACTACACCAACACGCAGGTCAAGCCGCTGCTCGAAACGCAGCTCAAGTACGCGTTCCTGCCGCAATCGGTGCCGGCGTACGCCGCGACCGAGCAGTTCAACGAGCTGCGCAAGAAGCACCCCGACTACGCGTACAAGGAAGCCACTCTGAATCCGTCGAACCCGCGCGACCGACCGAGCGACTGGGAGCGCGACGTCATCGATCATTTCCGTCAGTTTCCCGACATCGCCGAGAAGTACGGCGAGCGTGAAACGCCGAACGGCGCGTCGCTGTATCTCGCGCGTCCCATCAAGGTCAGCGCAGGCGCGTGCCTGGAGTGCCACAGCACCGTGGACGCCGCGCCCAAGACGATGATCGACCTGTACGGACCGGCGAACGGCTTCGGCTGGAAGCTCAACGACATCATCGGTGCGCAGATGGTCTCGGTGCCGATGTCGGTGCCGATCGCACGCGCGCGCGAAACGTTCAAGTCGTTCATGGTGTCGCTCGCGCTGGTCTTCCTCGCAACCTTCGTGCTCCTCAACGTGATGCTGCACACGATGGTGATCCGGCGCGTGACGCGCCTTGCGTACATCGCCGACAAGGTCAGCATGGGCGAGCTCGAAGCCGGCGAGTTCCATAGCCGCAGCAAGGACGAGATCGGCACGCTGACATCCGCGCTGGGCCGCATGAAGGAAAGCCTGGTCCAGGCGATGAAGATGCTCGGTGAATGACGGGCGGAAGTTGCGCGGGGCGATTGACATCAGCGTGCATTGCGTCTTCTCGCCGCCTCGCACGATACCTTCGTGCGGTGGAATAATGCGCGGTCGGGTCGAGGCGGCTCTGCGCCGACTGCGGGGCAGCATCTGCGCGCGAGGCGGCCCCAGCAGCGGAGACCCCTTCGAGCGATCAAACGAAATTTGTCTCTATCCATGCTCGACCAGGTTTCGCGACGCCGGGAATCGCAGGCACACTGGTCCCTAATCCCCAACCCCTAGCCCCGCTTCTCGGGGGACGGCTGGAACAGGCGCCCGAAGTGGAGATACCGACAAGACTGGGGAAGTACGAGATCGAAGGCGTGCTCGGCAAGGGCGCGATGGGGGTCGTCTACAAGGCGCACGACCCGCTGATCGAGCGCCCGGTCGCGATCAAGACGGTCCGCAAGGACACGATCGATCCGGAGGTCTCGGCGCAGTTCATGGCGCGCTTTCGCAACGAAGCGCGCGCCGCGGGTCGCCTGCTGCATCCCAACATCGTCGCGATCTACGAATACGGCGAGGACGATGGCGTTGCGTTCATCGCCATGGAGTACGTCGACGGCACCGGGTTGCGCGAATACCTCAACCGCAAGGCGCGCTTCGACTTCGCGCAACTCACCGCGATCATGTCGCAGCTCCTGCAGGCGCTCGAGTTCGCGCACGCGCGCGGCGTGATCCATCGCGACATCAAGCCGGCGAACATGATCCTCACCCACGACGGCACGCTGAAGGTCGCCGACTTCGGCATCGCGCGCGTCGACACGTCGACTTTGACGATGGCCGGCATGATCATGGGGACGCCTTCGTACATGGCGCCCGAGCAGTGCCGCGGAGAGCCGAGCGACCATCGCGCCGACCTGTTCAGCGCGGGTGTGGTGTTCTACGAATTGCTCACCGGGGAGAAGCCGTTTTCGGGCTCGGTCGAATCGATCACCTACCAGATCTGTCATCACGAGCCCAAGGCGCCGTCGCAGCTGTCACAACTCGCGCTGCCGCCGGCACTGGACCCTTTGATCGCGACCGCGCTCGCCAAGTCGCCTGCGCAGCGCTTTCAGAACGCGCGCGCGTTTCATCACGCGCTGCGCGAAGCCGCGGGCAGCAGTCGGGAAGGCGCAACCCAGCTCGACGCGACGGTGCTCAACCTCGAGCAGGTGGAATTGCAGCCTTCGTCTCATACGTGGGACGACACCGTGCTAAGCACTGTCGAACGCAAGCTTGCGCAATACGTAGGGCCGCTGTCGAAGATGCTGGTGCGTCGCGCGGCGACGCAGTCCCACGGACTCGCGGAGCTGTGCGCGCTGCTTGCAACCCACATCGGGGATCCGGAGGCGCGCGGTCAATTCGTCGCGGCGGTGGAAAAAAGCGGGGCGCAGGTCGGCGCTGCAGGGCAGTCACAACGCCCTGCCGCAACCGGGTCATCGGCCCCGGCGCGCGCAACGAGTGCGTCGAGCGGCGCCGGCTCGACACGTCGCGGCGAGGGCTCCAAGGTGCTCGATCCAGCGCCCGCGGGAGTCGGCCTCCCGCTCGATCAGGCTTTCATCGATCGGACCACCACACGCCTTGCCGCGTATCTGGGTCCGATCGCCAAGGTCGTCGCGCGCAAGGCCGCGCAACAGGCACAGACGCGGCAGGAGTTCGTGCAGATCGTCGCGAGCCACATCGGCACGCAGGACCGACTCGCGTTCCTCCGCGAGACCGACCCGATCTAGGGCGCGTTGACGAGCCAGGCGGCGCCACGCACGCCGCTCGAATCGCCGTGGCGGTGCTTGACGAGGACCGTGTCGACGCGATCGGAGAACACCCAGGCGCCCCAGCGTTGGGGAACGTTCGCATAGAGGCGGTCGATGTTGGACAGGCCGCCGCCGAGCACGATCACATCGGGGTCCAGGAAGTTGATGACATGCGCGAGCGCTCGCGCCAGGCGATCCTCGTAACGTTGCATCGTCGCTTCGCATTGCGCGTCGCCGCGCTGCGCTTGTGCAACGATGTCATGTGCGCGAGTCGACTGCCCACTCGCGCGCTCGTGATCGCGCATCAGTCCCGGTCCCGACAGGAACGTTTCGACGCAACCGCTGCGGCCGCAAAAGCACGGCGGCCCGGGTCGCTCGTCGTCGCGCGGCCACGGCAACGGGTTGTGGCCCCACTCGCCCGCGATGCCGTTGGGGCCCTGCAGGACGCGCCCGTCGACCACGATTCCGCCACCCACACCGGTGCCCAGGATCACGCCGAACACCACGCTCGCGCCCTGGCCCGCTCCGTCGGTTGCTTCCGATAGCGCGAAGCAGTTGGCATCGTTCGCGATGGCGACCGGCTGGCCCAGTCGCTGCTCGAGCGCCTCGCGAATCGGCTTGCCGTTGAGGCATACCGAGTTCGAGCCGCGCAGCAGGCCCGTCGCACGCGAGATGGACCCCGGCGTGCCGATCCCTATGCTCCCCGACGCTTGCGCGATGCCGAGTCGATGCTCGGCGTCGCGCACCAGTTTCACGATATGCGCGATGATGGCTTCGTAGTCCTCGTGCGGCGTCTCGATGCGGTGACGCAGGCGTTCGTTGCCGTCGGCATCGAGTGCGACGATCTCGATCTTGGTGCCGCCCAGATCGATGCCGAAGCGTATCGCCGGCGTTTGAACGGCCGTCGCAGCCGCCGCGAAGCGTCGCTCGATCGGCACGCCGATCTCGCCGCGTTCTTCCATGAGCGACAGCGCGTGACGCACTTCGTCGCCGGTGGCTGCCGCCGCGCGTGCGACCAGCCAGCTCGTGACGCCTTCGACGGTGAGCTCCGCGGCGGGATGCAGCGCGAGGTAACCGCGGATCTCGCCAACGAGATGCTCGAGCCGTGAGGGATGGGGTGGTGCGGGACGAGACATGCTTGATGCTCCGGCTGCCGATGCGCAATCGTCGCGTCGATGAGTTGACGCTGCGCGCGGCGATGCCGGAATATTACAGGTGGGTGGCGTCCCGCGACCAGTCGATCGCGAAGCTGCCCGCAAGTGCGCGAGCCGGCGACGATCGCTGTGCGCGCGCTTTCATGTGCGACGCGCCGACCCCGCGCGGTTCCTGACTGCGGAGAAGACCAATGAACGAGTGGGCGTGGGGCGGTTCGATCGTGTGGATGATCGTGTGGGTGCTTGGCGTGATCCTCACCATCGCGTGGATCATCCTGCCGTTCGCGCTCATCGGCACCAAGCCGCTGCTGCGACAACTGATCGCCGAACAGCAGCGCACCAACGCCCTGCTCGCGCAGCGCGTCCCTCCGGTGGGCCCTTGATCGGGGACACGTCGGTACGTCGCCTGAACCAGCAAAGTCGCTGGGTCCCGGCGTGG
>DATKLH010000587.1:0-3515 GCA_035542515.1 Casimicrobiaceae bacterium | reverse complement strand
CAACGCCGGCAACCTGCACCTGCAATTGTCGCCGTTCAGCCACGCCGACAAGAGCCGGGAGTGGGTCGAGGCATTCGCACGCAACCTTCCGTTGTTCCTCGATGCGTTGGAACTATGGCGACAGCTCGTCGGCGAGTTGGCGGGGAACCTCGAGCTGCGCTGTCCAGGCGGACTGATGGTCGCGCAGACGGCGGACCAGCTTGCGCGCTTGCGCGACAAGGTTGCGCTGGAACAATCGCAGGGTCTCGACGTGCATCTCATCGACGGCGCCCAGCTGCGCGCCCTCGCGCCGTATCTGAGCGAATCGGTCATCGCGGCGAGTTACTGTCCCCAGGAAGGCATGGCGAACGCGCTGGGCGCCGTCGTCGCGCTCGCGGACGGTGCGCGCCGCAATGGTGCTCGATTCCTGCTCCACGCTCCGGTGAAGCGTGTGCAGGAAAGCGGTGGAACATTCGCTGTCGACACGCCGCGCGGGACGTTGCATGGCCGGAATCTGGTCGTCGCAGCGGGCTCGTCCTCCGCCGACGTGGCAGCGCTTGCCGGCCTCGACATCCCGCTCGCGCAGCGCGTGATCCAGATCGTCGCCACCGAACCGTGCGAGCGCTTCATCGACCATCTCGTCTATCACGGTGAGGCGCGGCTGACGCTCAAGCAGGCCGCCAATGGGAACGTGATCATCGGCGGCGGCTGGACGGCAGCGGTGGATCGCGTGTTCGCGCGCCCCGCGGTGCTGCACGAAAGCCTGCGCGGCAGCCTCGCGGTGGCGCATGCGGTGGTGCCGTCGCTCGCTTGCGTGAATGTCATTCGCTCCTGGGCCGGCCCCAACGTCTACACGCCCGACGGCAATCCCATCCTGGGCGCGGTGCCGGGACGCCCCGGCCTGTGGCTCGCGGTGTGCAACACGTATGGATTTACGCTCGGGCCGCTGTGCGCGCTGCTGGTCGCGCAGGCGATCACCGGACGAGCAACCGCCTACGACCTCGACCGCTACTCGATCGCGCGATTCGCCGGCGCCGCCCTCCGGGCGTGAGCGAAGCGCGGGCGGGCCGCGCTCAGTTGGCGACGTAATCGGGATACTTGGTGCGCACCTTGTCCACCCACGACAACGTGCCGGAAAGGTGCTCGCGCAGCCGGCGAACCGCTTCATCGGGCTGGCCGCGTGCGATCGAGTCCACGATACGCTTGTGATCATCCACGATCGCCGACGCCTTGCCGGGCTCGGGGACGTGAAGACGTCGCAAGCGATCGATGTGGCCGCTATGTTGCCGCACGATCGTATACAGGTCAGGCACGCGGGCCGCCTGGTACATCGTCCGGTGGAACGTCTGGTCGTCGGCGACGAACGCAGGGTAGTCACCGGCATCGCGGGCGATCTTCTGACGCGCGATGATCGCGCGCAGCTCCTTGACCAGCGCAGGGTCGGGTTGCTGCGCGAGCGCACGCACGATCTCGACTTCGACTGCGCAACGCAGGAAGTGGGCCTGCTGCGCGGCGTGGATGTCGATGCGACTGACCACCGTCTTGTGCTGCGCGAACACCTCGACCAGGCCTTCCTCCTGCAGCCGCATCAACGCGTCGCGCACCGGCGTCTGGCTCAACCCGAAGCGCGCAGCGAGTTCCGCGCGCGACAGGACCATGCCCGGCGGAAGATCGAGTCCGATGATGCGTTCGCGCAGGTCGTCGAGCACCTGCGGCGCTGCATGCCGCGAGCGATCGAGACGGGGCGCTTTCGCGGACGCGACGCGAGACCCAGGCGCGGCGGCTACCGTCGACGCGGTGGGCGGGGGCACGGACATGGACGAGGTCGGCACGTTGACACACTAATACATTAGTGCTCTAATCCGTCGCCGTCAATGCGCCTCGCGGCTTGCTAGCGGGATAGCGTACGCAGTCGCGCCGTTCTTGCGTGATACGCATTTCGGTGTCGGCAGTGGAGTTGCGCTCGTGTGTCGCTGTTGCCACATGACTGGCGCCGAGGCGCCTCGAGTCGGACCTGATGACTGCAAGCCCGGGCAAAGCATCGGGGCCTCCGCAACGACGCAGCGCCGCGGCGTCCGGCGCACAACGAAACGCGCGAATGCCGCGCGCAACCATGGCCCGCTCACGCGTCGCGACTTGGTCGATACACCTTTTGCCTACCCCGGAGATGCCATGAAACGACGCCAACTCCTGTGCACCCTTGCGATCGTCACCGCCGCGCTTGTGCTCGGGACCGGGGCAGCGGTCGCCCAGCAGAAATCCGAGATCAACATCACGCGCCAGCCCGGCATCCTGTACCTGCCATCGCACGTGATGGAAAAGCAGCGCCTCGTGGAGAAGCATGCGCGCGAGCTCGGTTTGCCCGACCTCAAGGTCAACTGGCTCATGCTCAGCGGCGGCGGCAGCCAGACCGATGCGATGCTGTCGGGCAGCGTGGATGTCGTGAACACGGGTGTCGGCAACCTGCTGCTGTTGTGGGATCGCACCAAAGGGGGCGTCAAGGGCATCGTCGCGAACTCCGCGCTGCCGCTTGCGCTGGTGACGCGCAATCCCGCCATCAAGTCGCTCAAGGACTACACGCCGGAGGACCGCATCGCGGTTCCCACGCTCAAGGTGTCGACGCAGGCGATCCTGCTGCAGATGGCCGCTGAGAAGGTGTGGGGCGAAGGCCAGATGACGCACCTCGATGCCAACATGGTGCAGCTCGGACATCCGGATGCCGCGCTGGCGATGTCGAACCCGACCCACGAGATCACCAGCCATTTCGCCGCTCCGCCGTTCCAGTTCTACGAGCTCAAGAAGGTCCCCGGCGCGCACATCGTGATCAGCTCGCCTCAGATCATCGGCGGCCCGCTGACGCAGTCGCAGTTCTTCACGACGACCAAGTTCGCCGATGCCAATCCCAGGGTCGTGCAGGCGATCAAGGACGCGTCGCTCGAAGCGATCGAGTACATCAAGAAGGACACGCGCGGCGCCGTCGAGATCTATCGCCAGGTGACCGGCGACAAGACCTCGGCGGACGAGCTCGTCGATCTGCTCAGGCAGCCCGGGATGATGGACTGGATCGCCGCGCCGCAAGGCACGATGAAGTTCGCCGCCCATCTCTACAAGGTCGGAACGCTGAAGACGCTCCCGAAGGACTGGAAGGAGTACTACCTGAGCACGGCGCACGATCTGCCGGGCAACTGATCCGAACCGTCAGGCGCGCGCAACGAGGTACGCGTGTGCGTCCGCCACGTAAGCGATCGTGAGACGTAACATTCAACGCGCGCGGCAAGGACGATCTCGCCACGCACCCGGTCGCTCATCGAAAGCCATCATGAATCCCGACACCCGCACCAAGCTCATGAGTGTGAGTGTCGCCACGCTCACCACGGCGCTGTTCAAGCGCGGATTGCGCAATCAGTTCATCCAGGACGTGCACCCCCTCGATCCGCAGCGCGGCAACATGGTGGGCGAGGCGTTCACGCTGCGCTACATCCCTGCACGCGAAGACCTCAACCCCATTACGGTGTTCAAGGATCGCTCGCATCCGC
>DATKLH010000586.1:0-7205 GCA_035542515.1 Casimicrobiaceae bacterium | reverse complement strand
ACGACGTCGCCGTCGCGCATCACGTACTCCTTCCCTTCGATCGCGAGCTTGCCCGCCTCGCGGCACTTGGACTCTCCGCCGAGCTTCACGAAGTCCTCCCACCAGATGACCTCAGCTTTAATGAAGCCCTTCTCGAAGTCGGTGTGGATGACGCCCGCCGCGCGCGGCGCGGTATCGCCGACGTGGATGGTCCACGCACGGACTTCCTTGGGACCCGCGGTGAAGTAAGTCTCCAGGCCGAGCAGCTTGTAGGCGGCGTGGATGAGGCGGTCGAGGCCCGGTTCGGTCATGCCCATGTCGGCGAGGAACAACGCCTTGTCCTCGTCGCTCAGGTCGGCGATCTGCGATTCCAGCGCTGCGCAGATCGGCACCACCGGTGCGCCTTCGCGCTCGGCATGAGCCTTCACCGCATCGAGCAGCGGGTTGTCGCTGAAGCCATGCTCGTTCACGTTGGCCACGTACATGGTCGGTTTCATGGTCAACAGGAAGAACGGACGCAGCAACGCGTGCTCCTCTGCATACAGCTCGACGGTTCGCGCAGGCTTGCCCTGGTCGAGCGCGGACTCGACCTTGCGCAGCACCGCGACCAGGCGCTGCGCCTCCTTGTCCCCTCCGGCGCGCGCGACCTTCTCGATTTTCGCGATCTGCTTGGCCACCGACGCGAGATCGGCCAGCGCCAGCTCGGTGTTGATGGTCTCGATGTCGGACACCGGATCGACCTTGCCGGCGACGTGCACGACATTGGGATCCTCGAAGCAGCGAACCACGTGCGCGATCGCGTCGGTCTCGCGGATGTTGGCGAGGAACTGGTTGCCGAGCCCTTCGCCCTTGGATGCGCCCGCGACCAGCCCGGCGATGTCGACGAACTCGACCGTGGCCGCGAGCACCTTCTGCGGCTTGGCGATATCCGCGATACGTCCAAGCCGCGGGTCGGGCACTTCGACGATGCCGACGTTGGGCTCGATGGTGCAGAACGGATAGTTCTCCGCGGCGATGCCCGCCTTGGTGAGCGCGTTGAACAGTGTCGACTTGCCGACGTTGGGCATGCCGACGATTCCGCATTTGAGGCTCATGCAGCTTCCTTCACTTCGCAGTCGGGCGACGCGAATGCAGGTCGAGCATCGCACCTTCCAGGTCTCCGCGCGCGATCGCCGACCACACGTCGAGCGACCGCTCGATGGCGGCTTCGATGTCGCGCTGCTCCTCGGCCAGAGGCGGCCGCAACACGTAATCGACCACTTCGCGCTCGCTGAGCTCGGAGTCGCGCGGATGTCCGATGCCCAGGCGCAAGCGCCAGAACTCCGCGGTTCCCAACGCGGCGTGGATGTCGCGCAGCCCGTTATGGCCGGCGTGACCTCCGCCAAGCTTGAGCTTCGCGTCGCCGGGCTTCAGGTCGAGCTCGTCGTGCACCACGAGGATCTCTTCGCTCGCCAGATTGAAAAAGCGCGCGAGCGCGGCCACGCAGCGACCGGACCCGTTCATGTACGTCATCGGCTTGGCGATGCGAACCTCGCCGGACTTGGCCACTTCGCCGGCGAACTTGCTCTCCATCGAAAAGCGCGCGCCCAGCTTGTGCGCGAGCGCGTCGGCGAACCAGAACCCCGCGTTGTGGCGCGTCGCTTGGTAACGCGGCCCTGGATTGCCGAGTCCAGCCACCAGTCGGATCGCCGATGCCATGTCGTCGAAGGATCAGATTGCCGGAACCCGTCATACCCACCGGCCACCGGCTGATTTGGGCAAGCTGCGCGTCGCAACGAAAAGGCCCGCAGGCGGAGGAACCGCTGCGGGCCCTGGGTCCCAGACCGACGCTGCGATTATTTCTTCTTGTCGTCCTTGCCGGATTCCTTCTTCTCGGCGCCCTTCTCGGGCTTCGCCTCGGCGGCGGGTGCAGCCGTCGCAGGGGCTGCTGCGCCGGCAGCGGCCGCGCCCTCCGTGGCCGCCGCAGCCGTTTCCTCTTCGGTCTCGACAACTGCCTTCGGCACCACTGCGGTCGCGACGACCGGATCGAGCTTGCCGTGCGTCACCGCGGCCACGCCTTGCGGCAACTTGATCCCCGAAACGTGCAGCGACGTGCTCGTATCGAGACTCGAGAGATCCACCTCGATGAACTCGGGCAGGTCCTTGGGCAGGCAAGCGATGTCGAGCTCGGTCATCACGTGACTGACGATCGCGCCCTGTTCCTTCACGGCCGGCGACACCTGCTCGTTCACGAAGTGCAGCGGCACCTTCATGTGGATGCGGCGATGCTCGTCGACCCGCTGGAAGTCCACGTGCAGCACCTCGTTGCGGAACGGATGCATCTGCACGTCGCGCAGCAGCACCTTGGTCGCCGATCCGTCGAGCTTCATGCTGAGAATCGACGAGTGAAAGGCTTCGGTGCGCAGCGCATGCACGAGCGCGTTGTGATCGAGCTCGATGGCGGTCGGCGCGTCCTTGCCGCCGTAGACGATGCCGGGCGCCTTGCCCGCGCGCCTCATGCGGCGGCAGTTGCCGCGTCCTTCCTGCTTGCGCGCAAATGCGGTGAATTCGATGGTGGCCATGGTGGCGACTCCTTCAAGCGTGTCTGCGGCCTTCCGCGCGGCGTGAGCTTCCCGGCGCCTTGCAGTCGTCCGCGGTGGCCTGCCCCTAGGGGGCAAGAAAGCCTTGAATTATAGCGTAAAGAGGGGCTGCGAGGCGAGCGGCCATGGACCCTTTCAGCGCAGCTCCCTGCGGACCACGAGCTTCAAACCGGACCACACTGCGTCCACGGCGCATACCTTGACGTCGACCCAGCCGAGCGGAAGCGCAACTTCGCGGATGCCGTCTTCCGTGATGTCGGTCGGAACGCCCGAGGCCTTCTTGGGCCACGAGACCCACACCACCGCGTCGCCGCGCAACTGCTTTCGCAACTCGGCCAGCTGCTTCGCCAATAGAGCCTTGCGCTCGACGAAGAGATGCACGATGTCGGTGGCCGACGTGATCTTCGTATCGAACGCGACGTCGTCGGGAAGCGGGTTCACCAGCTCGGCGTAGTTGGCTGGCGCCGATCGCGTCACGACCCTGCTGCCCGCAGCGATCCCGAGCTTTTTCGCGAGCGGCGTTCCGGAGTAGCCGGCTGGAGTCATCGGAGAGAGCGCACTCAAACGGTTGGCACGTCGGAGCGGCGATGTTGGCGTGCTCTTGGCGCACGACCGGCGCCCGAGCCGCCTCAAGCCGGTCGTGCAAATTTCATATCGGACAAAAGTATCGTGCGCCCCGCCGGATGAGTGGCGGAACGCTGAAGCCGGCCGGGGCGCGAAACTTTTGTCCGTGTTCGCTATGGCATGTACTGCCCGCCGTTGACCTCGAGGATCTGGCCGGTCACGTAGCTCGACAGCGTCTCCGAGGCGAGGAACAGGAACGCGCCGATGCATTCCTCCGGCGAGCCCAGACGGCCCATCGGAATGGTGCCCTTGAACGATTCGAGCATCGCCGGAGTCGAGTAGCGCTCGTGGAAAGGCGTGACGATCACGCCGGGCGAAACGGCGTTGACGCGGATGTTGTCCTTCACCAGTTCCTTCGCCAGCCCGCGCGTGAACGTCGACACGAAACCCTTCGCCGCGGCGTACATCACCGCGCCCCCGCCACCGCCAAGCCGCGCCGCGATCGAAGTGACGTTGACGATGTTGCCGCGGCCCGACCGGCGCAGGTGCGGAATCGCCGCGGAGCTTGCGCTCACCAGCGAACGCACGTTGAGATTCATGACCGCATCGAAGAAGCGATCGTCGACTTCCGCGATCGGCACTCGCTGGACCAGTCCGCCGGCATTGTTGATCAGGATGTCGAGTCCGCCGAAGTGCGCCGCCGTCGCGTCGACGACCTCTCGCGCCTTGCTCGAGCTTTGCAGATCCCCGCCCACCAGGAACGCTTCGGCGCCCGCGAAGCGAACATCCGCCGCGACTTCCTCGGCGCGATTGAGACTCGCGTTGTAGTGGATTGCAACGCGCGCGCCGACCTGTGCGAAAGCACGCGCAACGGCGGCTCCGATGCCGGTGGAGGCGCCGGTGATCAGGACGGCCTTGCCTTCGAGGTCGGGTGCAAGCGTTTGTGGCATGTCAAACCTCAAGTTCGGGGTTGCGCAGGACCGCGCAGCGCTCGGGCTTGCAACCCCATGTCCATCCCGTCGCTCTTCACTCCGTGAAGAGCGCCGATACGCTTTCCTCGGTGGAGATGCGCGGCATGGTTTCGGCGAGCAGTTGCGCGCACGACAACTGGCGAATCTTGTTGCACGCCGCCGCATCGACGGACAACGGGATGGTGTCGGTCACCACGATCTCGTCGAGGTCGGAGCTCGCGATGCGATCGACCGCGCCGCCCGAAAGCACCGGGTGCGTGCAGTAGGCGACGACTTTCACCGCGCCGTGCTCCTTCAGCGCGGTGGCGGCCTTGCACAGCGTGTTCGACGTATCGACGATATCGTCCATGATCACGCATGCGCGTTCGCGCACATCGCCGATGATGTTCATCACCTCGGCGACATTGGCCTTCGGACGCCGCTTGTCGATGATCGCCAGATCGGAATCGAGGCGTTTGGCGATCGCGCGGGCCCGCACCACGCCGCCGACGTCCGGCGAGACGATGAGCAGGTTGTCGTAGTTCCGCTTCCACAGATCGCCGAGCAGGATCGGGGTCGCGTAGATGTTGTCGACCG
The DNA here is from genome assembly GCA_035542515.1 of Casimicrobiaceae bacterium. GTDB lineage: Bacteria > Pseudomonadota > Gammaproteobacteria > Burkholderiales > Casimicrobiaceae > VBCG01. The sequence continues at coordinate 2,536 of DATKLH010000586.1, read as the reverse complement.
GGATGTTGAAGAACCCCTGGATCTGGTCGGCGTGCAAATCCATCACCATCACGCGATCGACGCCCACGGTCGACAGCATGTCGGCAACGACCTTCGCGGAGATCGGCACGCGCGCCGAGCGCGGCCGCCGATCCTGGCGCGCATAACCGAAGTACGGAATCGCCGCGGTCACGCGCGCGGCCGACGCGCGCTTGAGCGCGTCGACCATGACCAGCACCTCCATGAGGTTGTCGTTGGTCGGCGCGCAGGTCGACTGCAACACGAAGACATCGCGCCCGCGCACGTTCTCCAGCAACTCGACCATCACCTCTCCGTCGGAGAAGCGGCCGACCACCGCGCGGCCCAGCGAGAGGTTGAGGTGCCGGCACACCGCTTCCGCGAGCTTCGGATTGGCGTTGCCGGTGAAGATGCGCATTCGCTCGAAGGCCATGGGCTTCTCGGAAGTCCGAGGTCAGCGCAACGCGAGGTGCGTCACGTGCTCGCGGGAATGAAACAGGGCAGGCTGCTGGTCGTGCGCGCCTGCCCTGTTTGGAAATGGCTGGGGAGGAAGGATTCGAACCCTCGAATGCCGGAATCAAAATCCGGTGCCTTAACCAACTTGGCGACTCCCCAGCGGAACCTGCGTGGATGGTCGAACGGGGTGCGTCAGGCTACCTCAAGCGAATTGCTAGACCAACGCTGCAAGCGGCAAGCGATCCAGCGTTCGCACCAGTCGGCCCGCGACACCTTCGGGCAACCGGGCCAGCGCGTCCCGCGCGGCCGCTTCGTCGGCGAACGCCGCGAACGCGCTCGCACCCGAACCGGTCATCCGCGCGAACGGGCTTGCGCGCGTCAACCTTTCGATCGTCTCCCGGATTTCGGCAAATCGCGCGGTCGCCACGGCCTGCAGATCGTTGCGACCATAACCTTCGGAAAAGATGTCTATTTTCGCCGACGGCGTGCTGCGTGTCAATTCTGGCGCCGCGAAAATGGCCGCGGTCGCGACCTCGATCGCCGGCGTCGCGAGCGCGATCCACAACCGCGGCAGCGACATGGGCAAGAGCTGTTCGCCGATGCCGCGCGCAAGCGCCGGACCCGTGCCGAGAAAAAACGGCACATCGGCGCCGAGCTTCACGCCGATGCGCGCTAGGCGCTCGCGCGGCCAATGCAGGCGCCACAAAGCGTTGAGGCCGATCAGCACTGTCGCTGCATCCGAACTGCCACCGCCAAGTCCGGCGCCGATCGGAATCCGTTTTTCGACGGCGATGTCGACGCCCATCGCAACGCCGGATTCCTCACGTAACGCGCATGCGGCACGCAAGGTCAGATCGTCGGCTTGGTCGACGCGCGAGATGTCGCGCACGCGTGCTACCACGCCGTCGTCGCGAACCCGCAGCGAGATCAGGTCGGCGAGGTCGATCGGCGCAAACAGCGATTCGAGCGTGTGATAGCCGTCGGGACGCCGCCCGGTGACATGCAGGAACAGGTTTACTTTGGCCGGAGCGGGAAGCGTGAGCTCGCGTGCCGGCGCGTTCATTGCCACTGATCGATCGCCAGTCGCACTTCGATCGTCGGATCGGCCGCGTAGCGCAGCGTCAGGCGCGCCGGCGTGCGCGACGCGTCGTCGGCATAACCGTACACGACTTCCCAACCATCCTGCCGCAGCACCGCGGATCGCCCCTGCGCGTCGCGTTCGATGTTCGAAGGCGAGTCCGATCGAGCAGCGCCGAGCAGCCATGCCGATAACCCGCGCACGGGAATCGGCGAGCCCAGCTCCGTGCGCGTCAGCGCGTCCCAATCGGCAGCCGATGCGACGCGCCCGTCGGGAAGCTCGATGCGAACCTGGCTCGCATCGCCATCCAGTCGTGCGATCTGCTGACCGAGCGGCGTTGCAAGCGCAATGTCGTCGCGATCGCCCGTGTGGGTCCAGTCGAAGTGTCCCGCAACGCCTTCGCTTCCGTGTCGGGCCGAGATGCGTCCTGCCGCGGTGAATGCGTTCGCCGTCGGCACGGGACCGCGAGTTGGGACTTGCGCCGGCATCTGTGCACACGCGCTCAGCAGCGCGACGATGATCAACGCGCAGGCGCGCGAGCTCCCGCGCGGTATGCGCAAGATCATGACGATGAGCCAGGCAAGGCTTCGTGCGACGCCGCGTCAGCGGTTCAGGCGACGCATGGTCTCCTGCAACACCGCGTTGTCGGGATTGGAGTCGAGCTGCGCCTGCCAGACCGCACGCGCGCTCGCACGATCGCCCTTCTTCCACAGGACTTCGCCCAGGTGTGCGGCGATCTCGGCATCGGGCCGCTCGGACAGCGCTCGCTTGAGGAACGTCTCGGCTTCGTCGAGGCGCCCCATCCTGAACATCGCCCACCCGAGACTGTCGAGGATGAACGGGTCGCGTGGCGCGAGCTTGTGGGCCTGCTCGATCAATCCGAACCCTTCCTCGGTGCGATCGGTACGATCAACCAGCGTGTAGCCAAGCGCATTGAGCGCCTGCGGGTCGTTGGGCTTCAGCTCGAGCAGGCGACGCAACTGTTTTTCGGTTTCGTCGATCTTG
>DATKLH010000585.1:0-16704 GCA_035542515.1 Casimicrobiaceae bacterium | reverse complement strand
CCATCGCCGAGCGCCGAATCGGCGCGCAATGCTTCGATCAACGGACCGGCGAGCGTCTTGCCGAGCTCGACGCCGAACTGGTCGAAGGGATTGATGCCGAACAGCACCGCTTCGACGAAGGTCCGATGTTCGTAGAGCGCGAACAACTGGCCGATCCGATAAGCGCTGATGTCGGGCATCAACATGACGGTCGATGCGCGATCGCCGGGGCACACGCGCGCGGCGATCGCCGCCTCGCGATCGCCGTTCGTCTGGAGGGTCGGCGACAGCAGCGGCACGATCTGTTGCGCCGAGCGACCTTCGAACAGCGCCTGTGCCTGTGCGAGCGCGTTGCCGACGAGCAGCGTCTGCTGGTCGTCCAGCGGGTGTCGCGGACGAACCGGCACGATGAACTCGACGGGGACCGCATGCGTGCCCTGGTGCAGCCACTGGAAGAACGCGTGCTGGCTGTCGGTGCCGATGCCGCCCCACAACGCGGCAGCGGTAGGCCCTTCCACGGGCGATCCGTCACGCTTGACGCGCTTGCCGTTGCTTTCGAGCACCAGCTGCTGCAGGTATTGCGGCAGATGCGCGAGTGCCTGCGCATACGGTGCGACGACGCGTTGCGCGTGGCCGAGATGGCGCGCATTCCAGTAGCCGATCATGCCGAGCAGCGCCGGCACGTTCGCGGCGAGGTCGGCGGTTCGGAAATGCGTGTCGACGCTCGCGGCTCCGGCGAGTAGCTCCGCGAATCGCGCATAACCGAGTCGCAATACGATCGCAAGCCCCACCGACGACCACAACGAGTAACGTCCGCCGACGAAGTCCCATAGCGGCAGAACGTTGCGCTTGGCGACGCCGAACGCTTCGGCTGCCGCGACGTTGCTCGTCACGGCGACGAAATGAGCCGACAGGTCGCTTCCGGCTGGCAGGCGATCGGCGAGCCAGCGGCGCGCACTGCGCGCGTTCGCGAGAGTTTCCTGCGTCGTGAACGTCTTCGACGTGACGACGAACAGCGTCGCCGCGGGATCGAGTGCTGCCAGCGCGCGCGACAAATGCTCGGGGTCCACGTTGGAGACGAAGTGGACCGCGACACCTGCGTCGTCCTCGCCGCCGAGCGGCGCGAGCGCGTCGCACACCAGCCGTGGACCGAGATCCGAGCCGCCGATGCCGATGTTCACGACATCGCGCAACGCCGCCCCGGTAGCACCGCGTCGAGCGCCGGACCGGACTTCCGCGTCGATCTCGCGTATACGCGACTGAACGGCGCGGATGTTCGGGATCACATCGACGCCATCGACGCGAACCGGCGCGTCGTCCTGCTGGCGCAATGCGGTATGCAAGGCCGGACGCGCCTCCGAAACATTGACGCGCTCGCCCGCAAAGAGCGCGGCGATCCAGCCGTTGAGATCGCGCGCGCGGGCGTGCGCAACGAGCAGGCCCAGCGCTTCCGCGTCGATGCGTTCCTTCGAGCAATCGACATACCAATCGTCGAAGGTCCACGCCAGAGCACGCACGCGGTCCTGGCCCGCAGCGAACAGGTCGCGCAGCGGCACGCCGGCAAGCGCCCGCGCGCACCTGGCAAGCGCATCGTCAGTGGCAAACGCGTGGGTGGACATGGCAGGAGCCGGAAGCGGTGTGGACCCAAGTCGCGCGGACGCAGTCGCACCGATCGCGTGCGCCCCGTTGGTACTGTAAACGATCGACGCGCATCGCTCAAACCACAGGCGACGTTACAATCGCCAGAGTCTCCGAGAAACGCGTTTGAACGTCCCCGACGACAAGGACCTGCCGCTGCGCGAAGACACGCGACTGCTGGGGCGCGTGCTGGGTGAGGTGCTGCGCGCGCAGACGGGCGACGACGGGTTCGAGCGCATCGAGAACATCCGCCGCACGGCGATCGCGTTTCGGCGCGCCGCTCCGCAGGACGGCGCGGCCATCAAATCGGCGCTCGAGCACGAGCTCAACGGATTGCCCATCGAGAGCGTGCTGCACGTGGTGCGCGCGTTCTCGTATTTCTCGCATCTTGCCAACCTGGCCGAGGACGTGCACCAGAACCGGCGGCGCCGCGCTCATGCGCTGGCGCAGTCGCCACCGCAACGCGGCAGCCTCGGCGACGCGCTCGAACGGCTCACGGAGGCCGGCGTACCCGGCCGCATCGTGCGCGCCTGGCTCGATCGTGCGCTGGTGAGCCCGGTGCTCACCGCGCATCCCACCGAGGTGCAGCGCAAGAGCATCCTCGATGTCGAGCGCGAGATCGCGCGCTTGCTGCACTGGCGCGACCGCGTAGCACTCACCCCCGAGGAGGCGTGCGAATTCGACGCGTCGCTCTATCGTCAGGTGCTCGGGTTGTGGCAGACGGCGATGCTGCGCCTCACCAAGCTCAAGGTGCACGACGAGATCGACAATGCGCTCGCGTACTGGCGCTACACCTTCCTCGACGAGGTGCCGCGGCTGTACCAATCGCTTGAAACGGGTCTGCGCACCGGCTTCGATGGCTTCGGCGATGCGCCACTGCCTTCGTTCCTGCGCATCGGCTCGTGGATCGGCGGGGATCGCGACGGCAATCCTCTCGTCGTGGCGGACACGCTGGACTACGCGGCGTGCGCGCAGGCCAAGCTGCTGTTCGCGCATTACCTCGATGAGACGCACCGCCTCGGTGCCGAGCTTTCGATGTCGACGCGTCTGGTGCATCCCACCGCCGAACTGCTCGCGCTCGCGCTCGCCGCGCACGATCCCAATCCCCACCGCCAGGACGAACCATATCGCCAGGCGCTCATCGGAATCTATGCACGCCTCGCGGCGAGCGCCAGGCGATTGACCGGTTACATACCGCCGCTCGCGGCGCACGGCGATCTTCCGCCCTACGCGACAGCGGCCGACTTCGCCGCCGATCTTCGCGTGATCGCCGCGTCGCTCGCCACCCATGGTGCGTCGGCACTGGCGGACCACCGGTTGTCGCCGCTGCAGCGGTGCGTCGATGCGTTCGGGTTCCACCTCGCGGTGCTCGACCTGCGGCAGAACGCCGACGTGCACGAGCAGGTTGTCGGTGAGTTGCTCGCGCACGCTGGTGTGTGCTCCGACTACCTCGCGCTCGACGAAGCAGGGCGGGTCGAAGTGCTCGCGGCCGAACTGGCAAACCCGCGCCTTCTGCGCACGCCGTTCCTCGCCTATTCGGAACATACCACCTCCGAGCTCGCCATCCTGGAGACCGCCGCATCGATCCACCAGCGCTTCGGCGCTCGCGCGCTGCCCAACTACGTCATCTCGAAGTGCAACTCGGTGAGCGACCTGCTCGAGGTCGCAGTGCTCGCGAAGGAAGTGGGGCTGGTGCGCGGCGACGCGATGGCGATCGACATCATCCCGCTGTTCGAGACCATCGACGACCTGGCGCGCAGCGCCGACATCATGCGCGCGGCCTTCGAGGTGCCGCTCTATCGACGGCTGCTTGCTTCGCGCGGCGACCTGCAGGAGGTGATGCTCGGGTATTCGGACAGCAACAAGGATGGCGGGTATCTCACGTCGAACTGGTCGCTGTACCGCGCCGAGCTCGCGCTGGTGGATGCGTTCGAGCGCGCCGGTGTCCGATTGCGCTTGTTTCACGGGCGCGGCGGCACGGTGGGCCGCGGCGGCGGTCCTTCGCACGATGCGATCCTGGCGCAGCCGCCTGGCAGCGTGGCCGCAGGATTGCGACTCACCGAGCAGGGCGAGATCATCGCAAGCAAGTATTCCGACCCCGAGCTTGGACGCCGCAATCTGGAAACCGTCGTCGCGGCGGCGCTCGAGGCGGGCCTGCTCGACCCGGAGAACCTCGGCGACAACGCCAGGCGCTACTACGCGGCGCTCGACGAGTTGTCGCAGCACGCGCTGCGCGCCTACCGCGCGCTGGTCTACGAAACGCCCGACTTCGTGGCCTATTTTCGCGCGGCCACGCCGATTGCAGAGATCGCGTCGCTCAACATCGGCAGCCGTCCGGCATCGCGCACTTCGTCGACGCGCATCGAGGACTTGCGCGCGATCCCATGGGTGTTCAGCTGGGGGCAGTGCCGGTTGATGCTGCCCGGTTGGTACGGATTTGGCAGCGCGGTGGACGCGTGGCTCGCCGACCGACCTCACGGCCTTGAGCTGCTATGCGAAATGCACGTGCGCTGGCCGTTCTTCCGCAGTGTGCTGTCCAACATGGGCATGGTGCTTGCCAAGACCGACCTCGCGATTGCATCGCGTTACGCCGACCTGGTGCCCGACGCCGGTACGCGAGAGCGGATTTTCACGCGGATTCGCGCCGAGCTCGAGCGCAGCATCGCGCACCTGCTTGCAATCACGCGCAGCGAGGAGCTGCTCGCCGACAACCCCACGCTCAAGCGCAGCATTCGCAACCGGTTTCCCTATCTCGATCCGCTCAACCATCTGCAGGTGGAGCTGTTGCGCCGCTTCCGCGGTGGGCAGACCGATGAGCGAACGCGCCGCGCCATCCATCTCACTATCAACGGGTTGGCGGCGGGGCTGCGCAATTCGGGGTGATCGCGCGCGTCTCGCGCGCTTGCATCAACCCACGCTGCAGCCAGCGCGCGTCGTTGCTGTTGTCGCACGGGCGGCGCCGAGCCGCGATCTCATTGCACCAGCGTAGGTGAGAATCAGCATCACGTGTCGGTCGCGTCGCGCCGACTCGCAAACCGCCGGCGATCCCCGCTAACGGGGCCCCGCGCCGGCCACTCGCGTCGCAGCCCCGATCCGCCCGTGCTGATCGTCATCGGGCGAAACTATCGTGCGATCCGACGGATGGCGATCAGCAGCGCGCAACACGTCCCGGATCGCGAAACTTTCGCCCGTATAATTTACAGGTGCGCATCCTTCTTTCCAACGACGACGGCTATTTCGCGCCGGGTCTGGAGCATCTCGCCAACGCGCTGCAGGGCTTGGGCGAGGTCACCGTCGTTGCACCCGAGCGCGACCGCAGCGGCGCATCGAACTCGCTGACGCTCGACCGGCCGCTGGTGGTGCGCAAGGCGCCCAACGGCTTTCTTTTCGTCAACGGCACGCCGACCGACTGCGTCCATCTCGCCGTCACCGGTTTGCTCGACGACCTGCCCGACATCGTGATCTCGGGCATCAACCACGGCGCCAACATGGGCGACGACACGATTTATTCGGGTACCGTCGCCGCGGCGATGGAGGGCTATCTGCTCGGCATCCCGTCGATCGCGATGTCGCTTGCCTCACGCTCGGCTTCGCACTTCGCAACGGCGGCGCAGATCGCGAAGGATCTCGTCGCTCGCCAGACGCGCACGCGAACTGCGCCGTGGTTGCTGAATGTGAACGTCCCCGATGTTCCGCTCGACGCGTTGCGCGGCATTCGGACCGCGCGCCTCGGCCGTCGTCACAAGGCCGAGGACGTCATTCCGATGCGCAGCCCGCGGGGCGAGACGGTGTACTGGGTCGGCGCCGCGGGTCCGGCGGCCGACGCCGGAGAAGGCACCGACTTCCACGCCGTGGAATCCGGGTACGTGTCGGTGACCCCGCTGCAGATCGACCTGACCAATCGCGATCAGCTGCAGAGCGTGGCCGGCTGGCTCGCACCGTGACACGACGCCGCAGACGGCGCTGAAGAGGGGTTCAGCGATGGGGACGCTGGGCAACGCACACACCGGGATCGGAATGACCTCCGATCGCACGCGAGCGCGCATGATCGAGCGCTTGCGCAGCGAAGGCATCCGCGACGAAGTCGTGCTCGCAGCGATGAACTCGGTGCCGCGTCACATCTTCGTGGACGAGGCGCTCGCGATTCGCGCCTACGACGATGTTCCGCTGCCGATCGGCAACGGCCAGACGATCTCGCAACCGTGGGTGGTTGCGCGCATGACCGAGCTTGCGCGCAACGCACGCGACCTCGATGCGGTGCTCGAGATCGGCACCGGTTGCGGATACCAGACCGCCGTGCTCGCCCGCCTCGCGAAGGTCGTCTACACCGTCGAACGCATCGGCGCGCTTGTCGCCAAGGCACGACGCAACCTCAAGGCGCTGAAGGTCGGCAACGTGCGGATCAAGCACGGCGATGGCGGCGCCGATCTCGGCGAGCCGCTGGCCGTCGATGCCATCGTCGTGACAGCCGGTGCGACGCATGTCCCCACCGGCTTGCTTCGGTATCTCAAGACCGGCGGACGGATGGTGATTCCTCTTGCACGCAACGACGACAACGAAGGCAGCGTCCAGCGCCTGACCGTGCTCGAGTCCTCTGCGAACGGGCTGCGGGAACAGACGCTCGATGCGGTAAGATTCGTTCCGTTGCTGCCCGGCGTCGCCTGAACTTTCGCGCGGTGGCGCTTGTCGTTCGCTCCATGCCTCCGCGTCCCTTCTCCTTTACGGCCCCGACCTGCTTGATCGGCCGCTGCGCGCGGTACGCGTTGGCGGCGACGCTCATTGCATTGCTCGCCGCGTGTGCGACGCGTCGACCTGCGCCGGTGGAAGAGCGCACACGGTTACCCGCTCCGCCGCCGATCGGTCAGGTGCCGAGCGCGCCAGGCGCGCCCGGTGCCGCGGCCGTCGAAGGACGCGTTCCGACCTACACGGTGAAAAAAGGCGACACGCTCTACCAGATCGCGCTCGACAACGGTCTCGACTATCGTGATCTCGCGGCGTGGAACATGATCGACAATGTCAATCGGATCCGCGTGGGCCAAGTGCTGCGATTGACGCCTCCGGGCGAAACGATCGCTGCTGCGCCGTCGAACGTTGCTCCCGCTCCGGCGCCCGAGGGCGTGGTGACCGCGCCGCTGCGCACGGCGCCGCCGGTCAGTGAGGCACGACCCGGTCCTGCACCTCCGACGGTTGCGCACGCAGCGCCTTCGACGGTGCCGGGAAATCTCAAGTCATCGCCCAAGGCGGTGAAGGAGCCGTACTCGGAGCGTGCGGTCCGCGAGTTGCAGCTTGCGGCAAGTGCCGGACCTGCACCGCCTGCGGTCACCGAGACGGTTGCCGAAGCGGCTGCGCAAAAGGCCGAGACCAGGCCCGAGCCGGCGCGTGCCGCGGCCAGCGACGACAACGCTGACGATCGCCTCGATTGGGTCTGGCCCGCGAAGGGCAAGGTGATCTCCGGGTTTTCCGATTCCGCGAACCTGAAGGGCATCGATATCAGCGGCAACGCCGGCGATCCGGTGTATGCGAGCGCGGCCGGCAAAGTCGTGTACGCGGGCAACGGCTTGCGCGGTTACGGCAAGCTCGTGATCATCAAGCACAACAAGACCTATCTCTCGGCGTACGCGCACAACCGCGAGATCCTGGTCAAGGAAGGCCAGCAGGTGGCGAAGGGGCAGAAGATCGCCGAGATGGGCAACTCCGATGCCGATCAGGTGAAGCTCCACTTCGAGATCCGGCGGCTCGGCAGGCCGATGGATCCGACCCGTTTCCTGCCTTCCGGATGAGCCCCGCGCCGCGCGCGCCCGACATGCTCGGCGCCATCGCCGGCGACGAACAGGAGGAGTTCGCCGAGGAAACCGCACGCGTGCAAACGCCACAGGAAGCGCGCGAGGAGGAACGCACTCCGCCCCCGGAGCCGGATCGTTACAGCGCGGAGCTGCCGCTCGAGACGCCCGATCCGGGACTCTCCGCCGACCTGGTGGTCGATCTCACCCAGCTGTACCTGAACGAGATCGGCCAGCACGCGCTGCTCACGCCCGACGAGGAGCTCAGGCTCGCGCGCGCGATGCGTGCGGGCGAATTCGAAGCGCGCCAGACACTCATCGAGCGCAACTTGCGCCTGGTGGTGAGCATCGCGCGTCACTACACCAATCGCGGGCTCGCGATGCCCGACCTCATCGAGGAAGGCAACCTCGGGCTGATCCACGCACTGTCGAAGTTCGATCCCGAGCGCGGTTTCCGCTTCACCACTTACGCGACGTGGTGGATACGCCAGTCGATCGAGCGCGCGGTGATGAACCAGTCGCGCGTGATTCGACTGCCGGCGCACGTCGTGAAGGAGCTCAACGTGGTGCTGCGCGCGCTGCGTCACCTCGAGACCCACTCGCCGACCAGCGGACGCGATGCGACGCTCGAGGACGTCGCGCATCTGCTCGGGAAATCGGTCGACGATGTCGAGCGACTGCTGCGCTATCACGAACAGCCGCTGTCGCTCGACGCACCGCTCGATCACGATCCGTCGCTGTCGATCGGGGACGCCGTGGCGGACGATGCGCGGGCGCCGGAGCTTCTGCTGCACGAGTCGGCGCTCACGCACAGCGTTGCCGAGTGGATGCAAGCGCTCAACGAGCGGCAACGGCGCGTGATCGAGCGCCGCTACGGGCTGAACGGCCAGGAAGTCGCCACCCTCGACGAGCTCGCGCAGGAGCTGGGTGTGACACGCGAGCGTGTTCGGCAGATCCAGGGCGAGGCGCTCGACAAGTTGCGCACGAGCCTCACGCGGCGCGGCTATGTCCGCGACGACCTGCTATAGCGCGGTCGCGCTGATGGATCGGCCCTCGCTCAGCGCCGCACCTATCGCCTGTCACCCGGCGCCGCAGCGCGAAGCGCCGCCGCTCCAGGCAGCACTTCGATGGCGCGTTCCAGCGTGTCGAGCAAGGCGCTGCGCTCGACGTCGCGCGCGACGCCGTAGCGCAACGTCGCGAACGATTCGCCGATCGCGTGAAAAGCGATGGCGAACTGCGGCCAGCGCGCCGCCGCGCGGGCAGCGAACGCCAGGGGACCTTCGTACGGCATGCGCGGCATTCCCGCGTGCGCGAGTCGCTTGCACACCATGCCCCATAGCGCGAGCGCGCGTTCCTGGCGCCGGCGGCGCAGCGCAAGCCAGCCGAGCACCAGCCCGGTCCAGGCGCCGATGAACGCCGCCACCATCACCACGACCTGCCACGCGGCGAACACATCGAGGCGCCACTCGCGCCAGAACGATCGCTGCCTCGCGTAGTTGAAGTCGATCACATAGCGTCGCCAGCGATGGTTGAGCGCGTCCCACGACAGCTGCAGGTCCTTGTACCAACCGTCCTGCAGGCGCGCGAACAGCGGCACGCGATCGCTTTCGGGCAGCGCGGCGCCCAGGCCGCCTTCGATGCGGTTCGGTGCTACGGCGGCGGTCGGATCCATGCGTACCCACTCGCCATTGAGCGCGACCTCCGCCCAGGCGTGCGCATCGGACTGACGCACGATCAGGTAGTCACCCGCCGGGTTGACCTGGCCGCCCTGGTAGCCCGTGACCACGCGCGCCGGAATGCCGCCGGCCCGCATCAACGCGACGAACGCGCTCGAGAAGTGCTCGCAGAATCCGCGACGCGTGTCGAACAGGAACTCGTCGATCGGATGGTCGCCGAGCAGCGCCGGCGATAGCGTGTAGGTGAACGGCTCGTCGCGAAAATAGCGCAGCACTGCAAGGACGTAGTCGCCATCCCTCGGATATTTCGCACGCAGCTCGGTGGCGAACTGCGTCATGCGCGGATTGCCTGGCGGCGGCGCGCGGTTGACGTCGATCTCGTTCTGGTAGATCACCGGGTAGCGGTCGTTGACGCTCGATTGCACGGTGTAGCGCAACGGTTGCACGACCGGATCGCGTGTGACGATGCGCTGGTCGTGTGTGAGTCCTACCAAGAACGGCGCACCGCGCGCCTGTTCCGCGCCGGCGCCGGGACGCGGCAGCGCGGTCGGGAAGTCGAGTGCGAACAGCCACGGTCGATCGTGCGGCTCGAGCGTGACCGTGTAGCGATACACGGTCGCGCTTGGAGTTACCAGACGTCCGTTCCAGTTCCACGGCGCGATGGTCCAGTCGCGGCCGTTGAACATGGAAAGCACCGGTCCGCGCCAGTAGCGCTGCGCTGGAGGCGGCACCGGACCGTCGAAGTCGACACGAAACGCGACGTCGTCGGACAGCGAAAGCTCGCTCACGCTGCCGGGCGACATGCGGTCCGACAGGCCGGTCTTCGCGGCGTGATCGGCCGGCAAGCCCCACAGGGGTCCGGACAGTCGCGGGAACATGACGAACAGCACCAGCGCGATGGGCACGCCTTGCAGCAGGATCAGTCCCGAGCGTCGGATCGCCATGCGCCATTCGCTCACCGGCAGGTCGCCGTTGGGACGCGCGAGCGAATCGAGCGTCGCGCCGAGCAGGAGCAATCCGGGTGCCGCGGCCGCTGCCGCGAGCAGCGACTGGCTGTAGAAGAACGGCGTGATCAGCAGAAACGACGCGAGGCACACGAGCAGCGTGCCGTCGCGCGCGGTCCGTGCTTCGAGGAACTTGATACCGATGAGCAGGTAGAGGAACGCGACGCACGGATCACGCGCGAAGAAATAGCCGTAGGAGCGCCGGATCGCGACCGCCATTGCGAGTGCGAACAGCGCGAGTGCCCACGACGGTATGCGTGCAGGCGGCGAGCCAGGACGCCAGCGATCGCGGGAGAGGAGCGCAAAGCGCAACGCGACCAGGACCAGCCCGAATCCGCCGACCCATATCGGCAGATGCACCGCCTGCGCAAGCTGAGCCGCGATCAGCAGCACGCCGAGCCAGCGGATCTGGTAGGAGGTCAGCACCGACGACTTGACCGCCGCGGAACGCGGAAGCCAGGCGCGCGCTCGGCCCACCGGCTTCACGCAGGCTCCTGGAACAACGCGAGCGCGGTCAGCGCCGCACGACGATGCTCGCGTCCCTGGTCGGCCGGCAGAACGAAGCCCGGCAATCGCAGACTGAACGGGCGGGCGGCTCGTTCGGCGGCAAGCACCCACGACGTGAGGCGGGAGAGGCGCTCTTCGATGTCGAGCTGCTGCGGCAGCGCATCCCAGGTCAGCGCGACCGGTCCGCCTCCGCCCGTGCCCTCGAACGACTTGGTGTACCAGCCGGCGCCGCGGGCGACGGCCTTCCATGCCACCCGCTGCAACGGGTCACCCGGCTGGTAGTCGCGTACGCCGGCGAGATCGGCATCCTCGCCGCGACCCGAGGCGAAGGCATCGGGTCCATCACCGCTGGCAGGCAGCGGCGGCGACGAAGCCTCGGGTTTGGGATAGACCACGCCCGCCAAGGGGAAGTGAACGTAGGCCCAGCCGCGCCACAACCCGAGAGGATGCGGCGAGGACAGCGTGATGCGCCCTAGCGGCAGGCGACCGCGACGCGTCGTAGGCATTTCCAGCGCGACGGTATACGCGGCGCCGGCAGGCAGGTCGGAGATGCGATGTGCCGGTCCTGCCGCGAGTCGGATCGCGTAACGCTGCGCCGCGCCGCCGAGGAGCGCAACCGTGAACACCATGTTCCCGCCGACGAAGGTGTCGCTGGCCGCGAGCGGCTTGACTTCGATGCCGGACAGGTTGCGAAACGTGTGCAGCAATCCCGCGGCCATCATTCCGCCGACCAGGAACGTGATGGCGATGCCGAGCGAAAGGCCGTAGTTGAGCGAGGTGAGCAGCATCAGCAGGAGCGTGCCGAGCACCACGAATCCGCGCCGCGTGGGAAGAATGTAGATGCGCGAGTGACGCAGGACCACCGGCTCGCGATCGGCCGGCGAGATGCGGAAGGCGCGTTGGCGCCAGCGTGCGGCGTAGGTGTTGAAGCTTGCCGCGGTCATAAGGGGGTGGGCAGAAGGAGGAAATGGCAAAGAGGAAATAGGGAGGCCAGTGCGAGTCATGCGAGCAGCAGTGTGAACAGCCGCGTCCAGCTTGTATCGGTGTCGTGGAAGATTCTCGATGCGAAATCGCCTTCGACGATCTACCGCTCACGCTTTTGATGCATGCCCCGCTCGAGCTAGCGCTCCAGTTGAGCGTGCGTACTCGATCTTCCGCGTCGCGGCCGCTTTTCCGTTTCTCCCATTACCCATTTCCTGTTTCCCGGCGCAGCTCACGGAACCGCCACCGCCTTCATCAGCGCCTGCGCCTGCAATGCGCCGGCACGCGCACCCCCTGCGAGGCGGTGGCCCGCGACGGACCCGAACACGGCTTGAACGTCCTCGGGCACGACCATCGGCCGTCCCTGCATCAACGCCCAGGCGCGTGCCGCGGACAACAGCATCAGGCCGGCGCGCGGACTGAGGCCGCGTCGGGCTCCGGCATCGGCAGCGCCGGCGAGATGTCCTCGCGATGCCGCGAGCAGCGCCTGTACGTAGTCGAGCAGCGCCGGTGAAACGTGAACCTGCGCCGCCTCGCGTTGCCAGTCGGCCAGTGTCGCTGCGTCGGCCATCGGTGCGACATCGACGAGCTTGGCGCGCCGGTCGCCTCCGGACAGGAGCTCACGCTCGGCGGCCGCGTCGGGGTAGCCCAGCTCGATCGCGAGCAGAAAGCGATCGAGCTGCGACTCCGGCAACGGATACGCGCCGATCTGCTCGACCGGATTCTGCGTGGCGATGACAAAGAACGGCTCGGGCAGCCGACGCGTCTGGCCGTCGATCGATACCTGCCTCTCTTCCATCGCTTCGAGCAGCGCGCTCTGGGTCTTGGGCGGTGCCCGGTTGATCTCGTCGGCCAGCACCACCGAGTGGAAGATCGGGCCGGGATGGAAGCGGAACGCCTGCGTACGTTCGTCGTAGACCGACACACCGAGCACGTCTGCAGGCAGAAGGTCGCTCGTGAACTGGACACGCGCATACTTGAGCCCGAGGGTGATGGCGAGCGCCTGGGCGAGGGTCGACTTGCCCACGCCAGGAATGTCCTCGATCAGGAGATGCCCGCGCGCAAGCAGGCAGGACAGCGCGAGCTTGAGCGCGTCCTCCTTGCCGACCACGATGCGGGACAATTGCACGACGACCGCCGCGACGCGTTGCGCGGTGGTCACCGTTTGCGAAGCCGGGCGGACGGTCATTGCGGGTCTCGGGTCGTCTGCCGCGGCAGCGAGGTTGCGATGGCGGTGGACATGGTGAGTTGGAATGGCGATCGGATCAGCAACAGAGCACTCTAGCAAGCGTTGTGCCGACTCGTCATCGGCCGGATGTCCGCGTTACACTCCGTCGAGCGGCCCAGAGGCGCCGTCCGGCGTCGGGCCCGTCCCGGCTCGTTTCCCACGCTCCAGGTTGTCGTGACCACCGCCTATATCACCCACCCATCGTGCCTGCAGCACGACATGGGACCGTATCACCCCGAGTGCCCCGACCGGTTGAGCGCCATCGGCGATCGCTTGATCGCGGCCGGCCTGGATCCCTATCTCCAGCACTACACCGCGCCGCCGGCCTCCCGCGAGCACATCGAACGAGTGCACGCGCCCCGTTACATCGACGCCATCGAACAATCCTCCCCCACATCGGGCCTGCACTTCATCGATCCGGACACGGCGATGAACGAGCACTCGCTATCGGCAGCGCGGCACGCAGCCGGCGCGGTGGTGAAGGCCGTCGACCTGGTGATGGGCGGCGAGTGCCGCACGGCGTTTTGTGCCGTACGTCCGCCAGGGCACCATGCCGAGCGCGGACGGGCGATGGGCTTTTGCATCTTCAACAACGTCGCGGTCGGTGCCGCTCACGCGATCGAGGCCCATGGCGCCGAGCGCGTCGCGATCGTCGATTTCGACGTCCATCACGGCAACGGCACCGAGGACATCTTCACGCCGAACCCGCGCGTGCTGATGGTGTCGATCTTCCAGCACCCGTTGTACCCGTACTCGGGCCTGGACAATCCATCGCCGAACATGGTCAACGTTCCGCTGCGCGCGGGCTCCTCGGGCGAGCACCTGCGCGAGGCCGTGACCACGCGCTGGCTTCCGGCGCTGGAAAGGCATCGGCCGGAGCTGATCCTGATCTCGGCGGGCTTCGACGCGCATCGCGAGGATCCGCTGGCCGGCCTGCAGTTCGTCGAAGCCGACTACGCGTGGGTCACCCGCGAGCTGATGGGCGTGGCCGACCGCTACGCGCAGGGCCGGATCGTCTCGTCGCTGGAAGGCGGCTACTCGCTGTCCGCGCTCGGACGCAGCGTCGCGGCGCACGTCAGGGAGCTGGTCGCGGCCTAGCCTTCGAACCAACGGACGCCTCGGCGCCGCTTTGGAAGCCCCGCGCGGACGTGTTGATCGGCCGGGCCGTCCATCGTCAAGTGATTTTTCCGCGTGTCTTCCCGGTCCGACGTGGTTCATGATTTGCTTTTCGCGGGCAGGTAGCGCGAATCGAAACCGGCAACATGAAACGACGCGAGTTCGTTTGTGCAGCGATGGGCAGCGCCGCGACGCTTGCCGTCGGGTCGCTCGCCCATGGCGAGGAGCCGGTTCGTCGTTACGCGCGGTCGCTGCTGGTCGACGAGCATGGCGGACCGATCCGCGCATGGGCACTGCAGCGTGACACCAACTACGTGTTCCAGTACCCGTACGCCGCGACGCCGTGCTTCCTGTTGCGACTCAGCAAGGCGATCGTGTTCGACGCGTCCGCCGACGCGGCCCCCGATCCGGCGTGGCCCGGCGGCGTGGGTCCGGAGCGGACGCTGGTCGCTTTTTCCGCGATCTGCGCGCACAAGCTCGCCTATCCCACGCGCGACGTGTCGTTCATCCGCTATCAACGCGATCCGTCGAAGACGTCCAACGGCCACGTCATCCATTGCTGCGCCGATCACAGCGTCTACGATCCGACGCGAGCCGCGCGGGTCATGGCCGGTCCGGCGCCGCAGCCGCTCGCGGCGATCCTGCTCGAGCATGACGCGCAGCGCGATCAGCTCTATGCGACCGGCACCATCGGTCCCGAGCAGTTCGCGCGCTTTTTCGCGCAGTATGAAATGAGGCTCACGCTGGAATACGGATCGACCCGGAAGGCGCGCGCGGCGGTCGCCGACAACACCGTCGTGCGCGAGCTCACGAGCTACTGCCGCACCACCATCCAGTGTTGAACGCACCCCGCACGCAATGCCTGGGCGCGGCGCGCCACCCGCGTCGACGCTCACGCCGGCTCGCGCAACGCGTCCTGCTGGCGGCGCGGTAGATGGATGCGCGCGTGATCATTCCGCTCGCGTCCGAAGTCGACGACGCGACCGAGGCGGCGGACGCCGCCGGCGGTCGTCGCGATGCGGCCATTGTCGTGCGCGAGCTGCGCAAGCACTATCCCAAGGTCGAGGCGGTCAAGGGCATCAGCTTCACGGTGAGGCGCGGCACGACCACTGCGCTGCTGGGCGGCAACGGCGCCGGCAAGACGACGACGCTGTCGATGCTTCTCGGATTGCTCACTCCGACGGCGGGCGAGATCCACATCCTCGGTTTCAACATGCGGCGCCAGCGCTATCGAGTGCTGCCGAAGATGAACTTCACCTCGCCGTACGTCGATCTGCCCAAGCGCTTGACGGTACGCGAGAACCTGCGTGTGTTCGCCGATCTCTACGGCATCCGGCGGCCCCGCGAACGCATCGAGGTGCTCGCCTCCGAGCTCGATCTCGTGGGACTGCTGTCGCGCCCCTACGGAGAGCTTTCGGCGGGTCAGCGCACGCGCGTTTCGCTTGCCAAGGCGCTGCTCAATCGCCCGGAGGTGCTGCTGCTCGACGAGCCCACCGCTTCGCTCGATCCCGACGTCGGCGACCGCATGCGCACCTACCTCGAGAGGTATCAGCGCGAAAGCGGATGCACGATGCTGCTCGCCTCGCACAACATGCGCGAGGTCGAGCGGATGTGCAACGACGTGATCATGCTGCGTGCGGGGCGGGTCGTGGACCAGGGGTCGCCGGCGCAGCTTCTCGAGCGCTACGGCAGGGAGACGATGGAAGACGTCTTCCTCGACGTGGCCCGTGGTCGCGCGGGCGAGATCGACATGGCGCGCGAGGTCGAGCCGTAATGAACGTCGCCGCCAAGGTCGTGTTCTATCCGCAAGCCGGCGCGGCAGCGTCGCTGCGCCGCGTGCGCGCGCTCATCCGGCGTCACGCGTACCTGTTGCTCAAGTCGTGGCCGCGCATCATCTCGATGGCGTACTACCCGACCGTGACGATGGTGCTGTGGGCGTTCGTCACGATCTACCTCGCGCCGCGGAATCGCTTCCTCGCCGACGCACCGGGCTTTTTCATCGGTGCCGTGCTGTTGTGGGACGTGCTGTTTCGCGGCCAGCTCGGCGTGTCGCTCACCTTCATCGAGGAGCTGTACTCGCGCAACCTCGCCAATCTGTTCGTCAGTCCGTTGCGCCTTCACGAGTTCATCGCGGGACAGCTCGTGATGAGCGTGCTGCGAACGTTGATCGGCGTGGGCGGCGCCTGCGTGTTCGCCTTCGTGCTGTTCCACTACTCGATATTCTCGTTCGGCCTCTCGCTCGTCGCCTTTTTCACCCCGCTGCTCATGTTCGGCTGGGCGATCGGCCTCGCGGTATCGGCGCTGATCCTCCGCTGGGGCCTTGGCGCGGAGGAGCTTGCATGGGCCGCGATCTTCCTGTTCGCGCCGGTGTCGGGCGTTTACTACCCGATCAGCGTTCTTCCCGGACCTTTGCAGCTGGTGGCGTACATGCTGCCGTCGGCCTATGTGTTCGAGGGCATGCGCGCGGTGCTGCTCGATCACGTGTTCCGCTTCGATCTGCTGCGTAACGCGCTGCTGCTCAACCTCGTCTACTTCGCGATCGGCGCTTACCTGTTCCGCGCGGCGCTCGCTTATGCGCGAGGGCGGGGGATGTTGTTGCAGATGGGCGAATAACCCGAACGCGGGGATCGCGATCAGGCGTTAGCGGTCAGTTTGCCTGCGATCATTGCCGGTGAAGCGGGTGCGCCTTGATGGTGACATCGAGCGCGCATGGGCAAAGGGCACACCACCCCGCCAACCCCTGATCCCCAAGCCCGCCTTTCGCACTTCCGCTACACCATCAACACGGCGACCAC
>DATKLH010000584.1:0-6916 GCA_035542515.1 Casimicrobiaceae bacterium | reverse complement strand
CCGCTGTTCTTCACGCTGGTGCTGTGGCGGCGACATCCCAAGCCGCAAGCGGTGATCGAAGCGCAGGAGCGGCCGGTATGAAGGCGCTGCGAACGACTGGGTTGCTGATCACGACCCTGCTGTGCGGATGCATGGTCGGGCCCAATTACCAGCGGCCCGATCTCCCGATGCCCACGCAGTATCCCGACGTGCCGCCGTCGTCAGCCGCCTCCGAGGTGCGGCCCGACTGGTGGTCGTTGTGGGGCGATCCCGAGCTCGATCACATCGTCGATCTCGCGCGGACCAATAACACCGACATCGGGGCGGCGGTCGCGCGCGTGGAAGAAGCCAACGGGCTGATGCGCGAAGCCAATGCCGCGCTGTTTCCCTCGGTGAACCTCAACGGCACGGCGGGACGCGGTCGCAGCATCATATCCGGCGTCGGCCCGGTGACGGGCAACTTCTATCAGATCACGCTGGGAACGTCGTTCGAGATCGATTTCTGGGGACGCTTGCGCCGCCTGCTCGAATCGGCCCGCGCGCAGGCGCTCGGCACGTCCTATGCGCGCGACGTCACGATGCTGACCGTGACCGGCATCACCGTACAGACCTACTTCACGCTGCGCTCGATCGACGCGCAGATCGCCGCAACCCGGGCCACACTCGCAACCCGCGACCAGTATCTCGCTTTGGTGCGGAGGCGCGCCGAAGGCGGAGTGTCCTCCGACCTCGATCTGAACCAGGCGATCGGTGCGCGTGCCGACGCAGCAGCGCAACTCGACGAGTTGTCGCGGCAACGCGCGCTCGCGCAACATCTGCTCGGCGTGCTCGCTGGTCAGCTCGATCTCGCCCTGCCGTCGGGCGACATCAACCAACTTCCGTTGCCGGCGATGCCGCCGCCCGGATTGCCGTCGGCGCTGCTCGAGCGCAGACCCGACGTGCGTCAGGCCGAGGAGACGCTGGTGTCCGCGAATGCCCAGATCGGCGCGGCGCGCGCGGCGCTGTTTCCGACCCTCTCGCTCACCGGTGATGTCGGAGGACAAAGCACCGCGTTGACCAATCTGCTGTCCAACGGCGGACGCATATGGTCGATCGCGTTCGGGCTCGCGCAACCGATCTTCAACGCGGGACGCCTCGAGGCGGCGGTCGACGTCGCCACCGCGCAACAGCGCGAGGCCGTGGCCGGCTATCAACGAACGTTGCAGACCGCCTTCCGCGAGGTTGCCGACGCGCTCACCAACGTGAATCAGTTCGGCGCCGAGGAAACCAACCTGCGTGTGAGCCTCGATGCAGCACGCAACACGCTGCGTCTCGCCAGCCGCCGCTACGAAGCCGGTTATTCGGCGTATCTCGAAGTGCTCGACGCCCAGCGCTCGCTCAACGTCGCCGAGCTCGCCTACGTTCGCAACCGCCAGGCGCTGCTGTCGGCACAGGTCGATCTGTTGCGAGCGCTGGGCGGCGGATGGCAGCCGACGGGGGATGAGGCGGTGGCGGTGGTGAAGCCGTAGAAGCGCACTTGGGTCCTAGGTTCGAGCTGTGAGCGTGCCCAAGCGAGCGGGTCGTGAATGCCAGCATTCGATCACGGCCTGGGCTCGGGCAGCCGCACGCCTCGCAGCCAGACCGTTCTTGTTCCTCATTCAACTTTCGCGCCGGACAGCTTCACGATCTTCTCCCACTTGACGATGTCTTCGGCGAGGAAGCGACCGAACTGATCGGGCGTCATGGTCATCGGCACCGCGCCCTGCTTCGCCCATTCCGCCTGCACCTGCGCGTTGGAGACGATCCTGGTCACTTCGGCGTTGAGCTTCTGCACGATCGGAGCCGGTGTGCCCTTGGGCGCGATCAGGCCGAGCCAGATCACTGCTTCGTAGCCTGGCACGCCCGCCTCGGAGAGTGTCGGCACGCCAGGCATCACGGCGGATCGCTGCTTGCCGCTGGTGGCGAGCGCGCGCACCTTGCCGGCCTTCACCTGCTCGTTCATGACCGTGACGGCGTCGAACATCATGTCGACCTGCCCGCCCATCACACCCACGCGCGCGCCGGAGCTTTCCTTGTACGGCACGTGCACGATGTCGACGCCCGCCATCGCCTTGAACAGCTCGCCGGCCATGTGATACGGCGTGCCCGGGCCCGACGAGGCGTAGTTGAGCTTGCCGGGCTTCGATTTCGCGAGCGCGATGAACTCGGGAAGGCTCGTGGCCTGCACGGCGGGATTGATCACCATCACGAGGTCCGACGAGTTGATCGGCGCGATGGGCACGAAGTCGCGCATCAGCACGAACGGCTTGCGCTGCATCAGCGACTCGTTCACGGTGTGCGTGTTGGACATCAGCAGCAGCGTGTAGCCGTCGGGCGGGCTCTTCGCGACCACGTCGGTGCCGACCACCGATCCGCCCCCGGCTCGATCCTCGACCACGAACGGCTGACCAAGCGAGTCCTGCAGTCGCTGTGCGAGGAAGCGCGCGTAGACGTCCGCCGGGCCGCCGGCAGCGAACGGCACGACGATCCTCACCGGGCGGCTCGGGTAGTCCTGCGCGAGCGCAAAGGTGCCGAACGCCGCCAGCACGAGCGCCAGCAAAAGCCGTACGATGGTCACGTCACTCCTCCTCGCGGTGTCCACGGGCGCCGCATCGACCGGCGAATCTACAGCAACGACCGGGATTCGTCATGTCCGGCCCGCGGCGCGCACGATGCAGTAGACTTCACGCAGGACCGCCGCAGTACTTCGGGTCATGCCCGCTTCCGCCGCCTTCGCTCCGGACCGCGCACGCGAGATCGCGCAGCAATTCGACCTCGCCGATCTTCCTGCGGCGTTCTACGCCGATCCCTATCCATATTATCGGGCGCTACGCGAGCGCGAACCGGTGCGTCGCATGCCGGACGGCTCGATCTTCCTGACGCGCTACGACGACATCCTCCCGGTCTATCGCGATCCCAAGGCGTTCAGCTCGGACAAGAAGAAGGAGTTCGGCCCCAAGTACGGACCTTCGCCGTTGCTCGAGCATCACACGACGAGCCTGGTGTTCAACGACCCGCCGCTGCACACGCGCGTGCGACGTGCGATCGTAGGCGCGCTGTCGCAGCGACACATCGCGGCAATGGAGCCCGGCCTCGTCGCGTTGGTGGATCGCTTGCTGGACCGGCTCGCGCAACGCGGCAACGTCGATGCGATCGACGAATATGCGGGTGCCATTCCGGTGGAGATCATCGGCAACCTGTTGCGCGTGCCGCACGAGGAGCGCGGTCCGTTGCGAGGCTGGTCGCTTGCGATCCTGGGCGCGCTCGAGCCGGTGTTGACGCCCCAGCGTGCGAAGTCGGGCAACCGGGCGGTCATCGAGATGCTCGACTACTTGCGCACGCTGGTGGCCGATCGGCGCAGGCGCCCGGACGATCCCGACACCGACGTGCTGACCCGCCTCATTCAAGGCGAATCCGACGGCGAGCGGCTCACCGAGACAGAGCTGCTGCACCAGTGCATCTTCCTGCTCAACGCGGGTCACGAGACCACGACCAACCTGATCGGCAACGCGCTTTACGCGCTGCTCGATTGGCCGGATCAGAAGCGGCGCCTGATTGCGCAGCCCGACCTGATAACCAGCGCGGTCGAGGAATTCCTGCGTTTCGAAAGCAGCAATCAGCTCGGTAACCGGATCACCACACGCGATGTCGCTGTCGGCGGGGTCGCGCTCGGGCCGGACACGCGCATCACGATGTGCATCGGCGCGGCCAATCGCGATCCCGCGCAGTTCGCCGACCCCGATCGACTGGATGTCGCGCGCGATCCGAACCGGCACATCGCGTTCGGGTCGGGCATCCATACATGCGCGGGTCTCAATCTCGCGCGCCTCGAGGGGCGCGTGGCGATCGGCCGCTTCCTCGCGCGTTTTCCCGATTACGCGCTCGACGGCGACCCCGTGCGCGGCGGCCGGGCGCGGTTTCGCGGGTTCCTGCATTTGCCGGTAAGAGTGGGATGAATGCAGGGCGATGGCCGATAGGCGATAGGCGATAGAGAATGACAACCATATACGCACAACGACAGGAGGCTTCATGAAACAGACCGTCATCTGCGGCGCCGCGCTGCTCGCGCTGGGCCTTGCCGTCCCGGCTACAGCACAAGTGAAGATCGGCGTCACGGTGTCTGCAACGGGTCCCGCGGCATCGCTCGGCATCCCGGAAAAGAACACGATCGGCATGTGCCCCAAGTCGGCCGGGCAAACCTCGATCGACTACACGGTGCTCGATGATGCGTCCGACACAACAACCGCCGTGCAGAACACGCGCAAGCTGCTCGGCGAATACAAGGTCGACGCGCTGATCGGCTCGACCACGACCCCCAATTCGCTCGCGATGATCGACGTGTTCGCCGAGGCCGAGACGCCTGCGGTGTCGCTCGCCTCGTCGATCCGCATCATCGACCCGGTCGACGCGAAGAAGGCATGGTCGTTCAAGACGCCGCAGACCGACGTGATGATGGCCGGTGCGATCCTCGAGCACGCATCGGCCAACGGCGTGAAGACGCTCGGTTACATCGGCTTCTCCGACGCGCTCGGCGAAGCGTTCTTCGCGGAAATCGACAAGGCCGCGAAGGCGCGCAACATTCCGCTGCTGGTCAACGAGCGCTATGCGCCGAAGGACACGAGCGTCACGGGCCAGGTGCTGAAGCTGATTGCGGCGCATCCCGACGCCGTCGTGATCGGCGCGTCGGGCACGCCCGCTGCGCTGCCGGCGGCCGCACTGGCCGAGCGTGGCTACAAGGGCAAGCTGTACTTCAATCACGGCGTGGCCAACAACGACTTCCTGCGCGTCGGCGGCAAGGATGTCGAAGGGGGATTCGTGCCCGCGAGCCCGGTGATCGTCGCAAGCCAGCTGCCGGACAGCCATCCGGCGAAGAAGCGCGCCGAGGAATACACCAAGCTCTACGAATCGGCGTTCGGGCCGGGGAGCGTTTCCGCTTTCGGCTCGTACACGTGGGACGCTTGCCTGCTCATCGCGCACGCGGTGACTTCGGCGGTGAAGACGGCGCAGCCCGGCACGGCGCAATTCCGTCGCGCGCTGCGCGATGCGCTCGAGGCGACCAAGGACCTCGAGGTGAGCAATGGCGCCATCACCATGTCCAAGACCGATCACCTCGGCCTCGATTCGCGCGCGCGTGTGATGACGCGCATCGAGGGCGGCAAATGGGTGTTGCAACGTTAGGCACGTCAAGAATGATATTGGGTATTCGGTTTCAGCGGGCCCGAGCTATGTTCAGTGCCACTCGCGAGACCCATGTGCGCCGCGGTGCCGGGCATCAGCGCCAGAGCGCGGCGGGACACGCTGATACCTAAGACCTGATACCTGACAGCTTCTTTTGGGGTCCATTCATGCCCAACTCCCACCATCTGATCGGCACAGGCCCTCTCAAGGTCATCGTGCTGCACGGCTGGTTCGGCGACAGCCAAACCTTCGCTGTGATGGAGAGCGCGCTTTCCATCAACGAATTCACCTATGCGTTGATGGACTACCGCGGCTACGGCGGAATGAAGGGCGTGGCGGGCGAGTTCACGCTCGACGAGATCGCCATCGATGCGCTCGCGCTCGCCGACTCGCTCGGCTTCTCCACCTTCGCGGTAATCGGACATTCGATGGGCGGGAAGGCCATGCAGCGGCTGCTCGTCATGCAACCCGAGCGCGTTCGCACGCTGGTCGGCATTGCGCCCGTGCCGGCGTCCGAAGTGCCTTTCGACGACGCGACATGGGCGTTGTTTCGCGACGCGGCCGACAAGCGCGAGAACCGCTATCGGATCGTCGACTACACCACGGGAGGTCGACTATCGCCGGCGTGGATCAACGCAATGGTGGACTATTCGCTCGAGCATTCCGATCGCAACGCGTTCGATGCCTACCTGCTCGCGTGGTCGAAGACCGATTTCAGCGACCTCGTGCATGGCCTCGAGCATCCGATCAAGGTGATCGTCGGCGAACACGATGCGGCGATCGACGTCGCCGTGATGGAAGCGACCTATTTGAAGTGGTATCCCAACGCGTCGCTCGAAGTCATGCGCAACGCAGGACACTATCCGATGAACGAGACGCCGGTCGCATTGGCGACGGCGATGGAGAAGTTCTTGCGGACTTGATGCGTGATGGAAGCAAGGAAAGAGGCAATGGGGAAGAGGAAGCGGGGGCAGAGGCGAGCTACGCCCTCACCAGCGCCAGCTCCGAAACACCCGCGCGCGTCCACGCCGATCCGCGAATCCACGCCGCGACGCCCTCGGCGGCCAACGGACGGCTGAGGTGATAGCCCTGGAGCATGTCGCAGCCCAGCTCCCGCAAGCGGCGCAGCGTCGGCTCATCCTCGACGCCCTCGGCGACCACCGTCAGTCCGATGTGATGCGCAAGCTCGATGGTCGAACGCACGATCACCGAGTCGGTCGCGTCACGCACCAGGCCGCGCACGAAGGATTGGTCGATCTTGAGCTCGTTCACCGGCAGTCGCTTGAGATAGGCGAGTGAGGAATATCCGGTCCCGTAGTCGTCGATCGATACGCGACATCCGAGGCGACACAACCGCGTAAGGTTGGCGAGCACGTGATTGGGATCGTCGAGGATGGCGCTCTCGGTGATCTCCAGGCCGATCCACGTCGCTGCGCAGCCGTGCGCCGACAGTGCGCGCGTGAAGCGATCGGCGAGCTCGGGATCGATCAGGTCGCGCGCGGACAGGTTGATCGACACGCAGGTCCGCAGGCCCTCTCCGCGCCAGATGGCGCACTGCGCCATCGCATGGTTGAGCACCCATTCGGTGATCGCGCGGATGTACCCGGTCTGCTCGGCGAAGGGGATGAAGTCGACCGGCGGCACGATGCCGCGCGTGGGATGGCGCCAGCGCACCAGCGCTTCGAGATGATGCTCGCCGTTGGGATGCAGCGCGACCTTGGGTTGATAGACGAGCGTGAGC